>CACZRK010000028.1 GCA_902783515.1 uncultured Coriobacteriaceae bacterium
CTACTGATAGAGCGTCCCGGCGTTCAGCACCGGCTGCGCGTCGTTCTCGCCGCAGAGCACGACCATCAGGTTGGACGCCATCGCCGCCTTGCGCTCGTCGTCCAGGTCGATCGTGCCGGACTGCGCGAGCTCCTCCACGGCCATGTTCACCATGGAGACCGCGCCCTCCACGATCTTGCGCCGCGCGGCGATGACGGCCTCGGCCTGCTGCCGGCGCAGCATGGCCTGCGCGATCTCGGGCGCGTACGCGAGATGCGTCAGCCGCGCGTCGTCGATCGCGACGCCCGCCGGGGCGAGCCGCCGGCCGAGCTCCTCGCGCAGGGCGTCGGAGACCTCGGCGACGTTCGAGCGAAGGGTGATCGCGCTCGCGTCGCCGGCGTCGTCGTCGGTGCCCATGTGGTCGTACGCGTAGACGCTCGCGACGTGGCGCAGCGCGGTCTCGGACTGCATGGAGACGAACTGCTCGTAGTCGTCCACGTCAAAGACGGCCTTGGCGGTGTCCTCCACGTGCCACACCACGACGTTGGCGATCTCGATCGGGTTGCCCATCTTGTCGTTGACCTTCAGGTGGTCGCTGTTGAGCGTCCGCGCGCGGACGGACACCTTGCTGGGGACGGCGGTCTGCTTGTGCTTGCCCTCGCCCACCTCCGTCTCGGTGTACCCCAGGCTGTGCGCGTAGAACGGGTTTGCCCAGTGGAAGCCCGCGTCGCGCACGGTGCCGACGTAGCGGCCGAAGAGCACGCAGACGCGCGTCTGGCCGGGCTGCAGCGAGAAGAGGCCGCTCATGATGACGATCGCGGCGACCGTGACCACGCACCCCGCGACGAGGCAGACGGCGCCCAGCGCCCCCGCCGCGCCGGCCTCGAGCCGGACGGCGCCATAGACGATCCCCGCCACGCCCACGGCGAGCAGCGCGACCCCCAGCGCGAGCATCCCCCACCCGCTCCGTGCGGACATGCGCTTCTCCACGCTCATGACGCTCCCCCTTCCGTCCGATGCGCCCGCGTCGGGCGCATGTGCCTGTCGTGCCATCGTGGCTGACATCCTGTGGCTATCATTATGATATCACTTTCTCACTACGTCAAGCATCCGCCCACAACCCGCCCCGCATCGCGCCGTCACGTGTGGACGCCGCGACGCACGGGGCCTCATTGCTTGCACGAGCATGCTGAGCGGCAGGTTCGTGCCACACCCCTTTGGGGGGATCTCGCCGGCGCGCGAAGACGCCCCCTTTTGCGCGCCCTGACGCGCAAAATCCCACCGTCACGACCCACGCGCCGTGCCATGGTGGGGCCATGCGCCGCCGCACGGCGCGGGCGGCGCGCGCCTGACGCACCTGACGCGCAGCGCGCGTGCCACGTGGCATGGGGGCGGCGCCGGCAGCCATGCGCTCGTGTGGGATCACAGGGAACGAAGGGGGAATCGCAATGGGCATGTCAACCAAGGCGTCATCCGAGGCGACGTTCACGCGAAGGGGGATTCTGGCGGCAGGCGCCGCGCTGGCGGGCGTCGCCGCCTCGGCGGGGGTCGCGTCCGCGGCCGAGGCGACGTCGTCCGCGAAGGACGGCGCGGCGTCGGCGGCGACCGACGGCAAGGCCTATGACGCCGTCATCGTCGGCAGCGGCCTCTCGGGCGTCTCGACGGGCGTCCGCCTGCTGGAGCAGGGCGTCGGCCGCGTCCTGATCGTCACGAAGGCCGACTTCGGTGCCGGCTGCAACTCGCGCGTCGCCGGCGGCCAGTTCCTCTTCCCGATGGAGGACACCGACGCGGGCGTGCAGGCCATGGTCGACTCGTTCAACAAGAAGAGCAAGGGCAAGGGCCGCGCGGACCTCACGCAGCTCGTGTGCGCGAACTCCAAGGCGGCCAACGACTGGCTCGTGAGCCACGGCTGCTCCTTCACCGACCCGAACCAGGTCAAGCCGTATGACGTGCTCGCCGTGAGCGCGGCGCCCGGCGGCGGCAAGGGCATGCCCGCGCTGATGGACCAGATGTGCTCCGAGTACCAGAACGCCGGCGGCGAGGTCCTCGCGAACGCGAAGCTGCTGGACCTCGTGATGGACGAGTCCGGCGCGGTCAGCGGCGTGAAGGTGCGCACGGCCGACGGCGTCCGGACCATCGCGGCGAGGCACGTGGTCATCGCGACCGGCGGCTATCTGGCGAACAAGGCCATCATGGAGATCGCCTGCGGTGCCGACGGCGACGAGATCATGGTCCGCGGCGACAAGACGCTGACCGGCGACGGCCTGCTCGCCGTGGAGCGCGCCGGCGGCATGCGCTACTGCATGGGCGGCATCGAGCAGTCCCTGCACATCGCGCCCGTCCCGCCGGACATGCCGGCCCTGTGCCCGTTCGCGTCTGCCATGTACACGGTCGTCGTCAACGCGGCCGGCGAGCGCTTCGTGGACGAGGGCCTCGGCTACGTCGCCATCGGCAAGGGCGCGTACAACCAGCCCGGCCAGACGCACGCCATGATCTTTGACGCCGCGACGGTCAACGAGGTCAAGGTCATGAAGGACGACCTGGACAAGTTCAACAACTTCGGCATCCCGGTGGCCCAGGCGGACACGATCGAGGACCTCGCCGCCCAGATCAACGTCGACCCCGCGACCCTCGCCAAGACCATCGACGACTTCAACGCCGCGACGGACGGCGAGAAGACGACGGGCCTCGCCATCGAGAAGACCGCCTGCGCCCGCCCCGTCAGCACCGCGCCCTTCTACGCGTTCTACCCGATGGTCCCCGGCGGCACCCAGTGCTTCGGCGGCCTGTACACCGACGGCGACTGCCGCGCGCTCGAGGCCGACGGCACCGTGATCGCCAACCTGTTCGTCGTCGGCGAGGCCATCGGCGGCCTGTTCGCCTACGACTACATCGGCGGCGGCTCGCTGACCCGCTGCGTCACGAGCGGCATGCACGTCGCGGACGTCATCGCGCAGGCGTAGCGTCCCTCGGCTGCCCCTGGCGGCGCAGGGCGTGACGCGCCCTGCGCCAGGGGGCAGCGCGACCTACTCGATGAGGTCGATCAGCTCCTGCTTGGAGTGGATGCCCAGCTTGCGGTAGACGCTCTTCAGGTGGTCGCGCACCGTGTTCTCCGAGATCACGAGCTGGGCGCTGATGAACGTCCTGCTCCGCCCCTGCGCGTAGAGCTCGGCCACCTCCAGCTCGCGCGCCGTGAGGCCGCGCCCCTGCGCGAGCGCGGCGAGCCGCGACGTGGCCGACTCGTCAAGCCCGCCGGCCATGCGCGGGCTGAACCCCGCGAAGAGCCGCAGCTCGGGCGACTGGCGCTGGCGCATGAGCGCGACCCCGACCAGCAGGACCCACAGGGCGAGCACCGAGATCGACTGCGCGTCCATCGGCAGCGGCGCCACGTGCGGCAGCAGCAGCCCCACGCCCATGGGCAGCGAGAACACGAGGCCCCAAATGAGCCCGACCGGCACGTCCGCGGGCGCGTCGCAGCGATGGGCGACGTCTGACAGCACGAACCAGACGAACCCGATCGTCATCATCTGCGCCGTCGTGAAGATCGCGGCGCTCAGGTGCCCGAGCGGCACGCCGAACAGCACGCCTGCCGCGAGGCCGCTCGCGACGATGAGGACGGCCAGGAACCCGAAGTCATGCGAGTCGATCGTCTGGTCCACGCCGCGCCAGATGCTCGCCGGCAGCGCCACGGCGATGCCGGCGGTGAGCGCCTGGCTCGCGACGCGATACCAGAACGGCAGGCCGAACACGTTCAGCACGACCGACATGGACATCGCGACGCCGACGACGATGGCCGCGAGACCCAGCAGGTACCAGCGCAGCGTCCCTACCGTGGACCGGTCGTAGCGGCCGACGCCCGCCGTCATGTCCGCGCGCCCCGCGTCGCGCGCGAGGTTCTCGCCGCGCGTCTGCGTGGCACGCGCCGCGCGCAGGCACGCGAGGGACGCGACCGGCAGCGCCGCGAGCGTGACGGCGCCCACCGCGTCGTTGTCCAGCAGGTCGTAGAAGACCTTCACCACCGACGAGAGCACGAGCATGCCGCAGACGCCCGCGAACGCCTGGCGCGCGTCGAGCCGCGCGTAGAACGCACCCCACGCGACGCAGACCCATCCGACGGCGAGCCCGTCGGCGAGCGCGATCACGGCCATCGCGCGCGGCGACGCCACCCACGGCCCCGGCAGCGCGACGAACGGCGCGACGGCGACGCTCAGCGCAAGCATGGCGACCGTCACCGAAGGCCGCGTCGAGACGTCCCGGCGCGTGACGGCGGCGCCGGCCGCGATCAGCACGCTCGCCAAGACCATGCCCGCGTACTGCAGGATCTGGAAGGCGCCGTCCATCGGGTTGCACGCCAGTCGCTGCGACGCGTAGCAGAAGCACATGGAGAAGCCCAGCCCGAAGACCGGCAGCGTCATCGTGAGCCCATAGAAGCTCGTGACGCCCGCCAGC
>CACZRK010000029.1 GCA_902783515.1 uncultured Coriobacteriaceae bacterium
CGCGAGCACAACGAGGACTCCTACCTCATCAACTTCCCGCTCTTCGCCGTCGCCGACGGCATGGGCGGCCACGCCGCGGGCGAGGTCGCGAGCACCATCGCGATCTCCAGCCTCGCCGAGTGCGGCATCACCAAGGCCGACCCCTACGCGCTCGGCGCGGCGGTCGAGCAGGCCAACCGCGAGGTCATCGCCGGCGCGCAGCGGGGCATGGGGCGCGCGGGCATGGGCACCACGTGCACGGCCGTCGTCATCGAGGGCAACCGCATGGCGGTCGGCCACGTGGGCGACTCCCGCGCCTACCTGCTGCACGGCGGCAAGCTGCTGCGGGTCACGCACGACCACTCCTTCGTGGAGGAGCTCGTGGAGGCCGGCGAGATCACCCCGGAGGAGGCGCGCGTCCACCCGAACCGCTCGGTCATCACGCGCGCGCTCGGCAACGACCCCAACATGCGCGCCGACGCCTTCACGGTGGACGTGACGGCCGGCGACCGCGTGCTGCTGTGCTCCGACGGCCTGTCGTCCATGATCACGGACGCCGCGATCGAGGAGATCATGGTCTCCTCGCCCAAGCCGCAGGGCTGCGCCGACCGCCTGGTGGACCAGGCGCTGGACGCCGGCGGCCTGGACAACGTCACCGTGATCGTCATCGACGTGACCGACGACGGGATCGAGCGCCACGCGCTGCGCAACCGCTTCCGCAACGTGTCCATCTGGATCGGCGTCGTGGCGCTCGTGCTCGCGCTGATCTGCGGCGGCGTGGGGCTGTACGCCACCAACACCTGGTACCTCTCCGACGCGAACGGCTACGTCGCGCTCAACCGCGGCGTGCCCGGCACGCTCGGGCCGATCGACCTCTCGCGCCAGGTGGAGCTCACCAACATCCGCGTCGCGGACCTCTCGCAGGCCGTGGAGGTGCGGCTGTCGCAGGGCATCTCGTTCCGCTCCGAGGACGACGCGCGCGCCGTGCTGGAGCAGTACCGCCGCGCCATCGCCGACCGCAGGTCCGCGGACGGCTCGGCGGTCGAGACGGCCGCCGCCGACGGCGTGGTCTCCGACGTCGCGCGCTCGGCCGACAACCCGGGCGGCAGCGCCGCCGCGAACCTGCCGGGCCTGCGCGCCGCCAGCTCCGCGGCGGACGCGGGCGCCCCCCGCGACGGCGCCTCGTCCCAGGGCTAGGGAGGCGATCCCATGGGAGACCGCCGCAACACGGAGCTTCTTCTGCTGCTCGCCGGCGCCGTGCCGGTGTTCCTGCTGTACGGCATGTACCTGGCCCAGCAGGGCACCGCGCTCACCTGGCAGGCCTTCATCGTGCCGATCGGCCTCACCGTGGCGTTCACGATCGCGCACGTCGCCGTGCGCATCTTCGCGCGCGGGGCCGACCCGGCGATCCTCCCCATCGTCCTCGTGCTCTCCGGCATCGGCATCACGTTCGTCACGAGGCTCGCGCCACAGTCCGCGACGCACCAGGTCGTCTGGCTGTTCCTCGGCATCGCCGCGATGGTGGTGACGCTCGCCGTCGTGCGCGACCTGGAGAAGCTCGCGCGCTACAAGTACACGTTCGGCATCGTCGGCATCGCCCTGCTGCTGCTCCCGATCTTCGTCGGCTTCGAGTCGGGCGGCAGCAAGCTGTGGGTCAGCGTGGGCGGCGTCTCGTTCCAGCCCGGCGAGCTCGCCAAGGTCCTCGTCGTCATCTTCCTCGCGAGCTACCTGTCGGCCAACCGCGAGCTGCTCGCCATCGCCAACCGCCGCGTCCCGCTCATCGGCCTGCGCGTCCCGCGGCTGCGCATGCTGCTGCCGCTGCTGGTCATGTGGGCCATCTCCCTGCTCATCGTCGTCTACGAGCGTGACCTGGGCAGCGCCCTGCTGTTCTTCGTCATCTTCGTCATCATGCTCTACACCGCGACGGGCCGGCTGTTCTACCCCATCGTCTCCGCGCTGCTGCTGGCGGCGGGCGCCGTGATCGCGTATCACCTGTTCGCCCACGTGCGCACCCGCGTCGCCATCTGGCTGGACCCCTTCGCCGACCCGAGCGGCAGCGGCCTGCAGATCGTCCAGGCGCTCTACTCCATGGCCGACGGCGGCCTGTTCGGCGACGGCATCGGCCAGGGCATGCCCAACCTCATCCCCGTCGCGGCGAGCGACTTCATCTTCCCGGCCATCGCCGAGGAGATCGGCCTGCTCGGCGGCGCGGCGGTCCTGCTGCTCTACATGCTGTTCGCGGTGCGCGGGTTCCTCACCGCCGCGCGCGCCAAGAGCGACCTGGCCGCGTTCATGGCGGTCGGCCTCACGTCGTCCATCTCGTTCCAGGCCTTCGTCATCGTGGGCGGCACCACGCGCCTCATCCCGCTGACCGGCGTCACGCTCCCGTTCATGAGCCAGGGCGGCTCGTCGCTGCTCGCGAGCTTCATCATCGTCGGCCTGCTGCTGCGCTGCGGGCACGAGGGCACCGGCACGCAGGTGGAGATCGCCGGCGACGGCGTCTCGGCCGCGCGCGGGCGGGCGGCGTCGATCGAGGCGCTGCACCTGGAGACGCCCGAGAGCGGCGTGCTCGGCCGGCGCGCGCTCTCCCGGCGCCTCACGGCGCTCACCGCCATCTTCGCGATGCTGTTCGCCGTGCTCATCGGCAACCTGACCTACATCCAGGTCGTGAAGGCCCAGGACATCAAGGACCTCCCGAGCAACAACCACACGATCGCGCGGCAGGCGTACGTGGACCGCGGTTCCATCGTCACGTCCGACGGCGTCGTGCTCGCCGAGAGCGTGCGCCAGAGCGACGGCACCTACGTACGCAGCTACCCGCAGGGGTCGCTCGCGTCGCACACCGTCGGCTACATCTCCACGCAGTACGGCATGACGGGGATCGAGGCGACCTACGACTCGGTCCTGTCCGGCACGGGCAGCTTCTCCAGCTGGGACGCAGCGCTGCAGTCGCTCACCGGCAGCTCCACGAGTGGCAACGACGTCGTGCTGACCATCAACTCGCACGTCCAGGCGGCCGCCGAGGCGGCGCTGGAGGGACGCGTGGGCGCCATCGTGGTGCTGGACGTCAAGACCGGCGCCGTGCTCGCCAAGGCCTCCGCGCCGACGTACGACAACGGCCAGCTGGCCGACATCTTCACGAACGGCGCCGCGAACAGCCCGCTGTTCGACCGCGCGACGCAGGCCCTCTACACGCCGGGCTCCACCTTCAAGGTCGTGACGCTCGCCGCGGCGCTGCAGGCGGGCGTCGCCACGCTGGACGGCGTCTACCCCGCGCCGTCGTCGCTGGACGTGGGCGGCGGCGTCGTGACCAACGACGACGACCAGGACTTCGGCGAGCTCTCGCTGGAGCAGGCCTTCGCCTACTCCTCCAACACGGTGTTCGCCCAGGTCGCAACCGCGCTCGGCCCGGCGGCCCTCGTGAGCGCGGCCGACGCGTTCGGCTACGGCACGCAGGCGAGCACGGACTTCTCCTCCGTCGCCTCCCTCATGCCCGAGCCGGGCGAGATGACCGCGTGGGAGACCGCGTGGGCGGGCGCCGGCCAGCCGGTCGGCCAGCACGCGAGCCCCGCCGGCCCGCAGACCACGGTCCTGCAGAACGCGATGGTCGCCGCGACGATCGCCAACGGCGGCGTCGTGATGGCCCCCTACGTCGTGGAGGGCGTCACGGACGCCAACGGCACGACCGTCTCCACGACGACGCCGCACGCGCTCGGCCAGGCCGTGTCGGCAGACGTCGCCGCGCAGGTGGCCGAGGCCATGCACGCGGTCGTGCTGGAGGGCACCGGCTCCGCCGCGCTCGCCTCCGGCGCCGACGTCGCCGGCAAGACGGGCACCGCCGAGACGGGCGGGGCGAACCCCAACGCGTGGTTCATCGGCTTCGCGCCGTACGACGCGCCGAGCGTCGCCATTGCCGTGGTCGTGGAGAACGACGCCGAGCACGCGGCGACCGCCATCGCGGGCGATGTGTTGCAAGTGGCGCTGCGGGAGCGCGGGGAATGAGGTCAGATCGATGACGTATGATGCACACACCGGTCGGATGAAGGGGGTCTCTGCATGCAGATAGAGCGTGGGACGGTGTTCGGGCACCGTTACGTCGTGCAGTCGCAGGTGGGAACGGGCGGCATGGCCACCGTCTACCGCGGCACGGATCAGACCCTGGACAGGCTCGTCGCCATCAAGGTCATGCTGGAGCGCTACGCGCAGGACCCGTCCTTCGCCGCCCGCTTCAAGCAGGAGGCCCAGGCCGCCGCCGCCCTGCAGAGCCCCTACATCGTGAGCGTCTACGACTGGGGGCAGGAGGGCGACACCTACTACATCATCATGGAGTACCTGCACGGCACCGACCTGAAGACGGGCATCCGCAGCCACGGCGCGCTCGCACCGCGCAAGGTCGCCCAGATCGGCGCGCAGGTGTGCCAGGCGCTCTCGGTGGCGCACGCCCACGAGATCATCCACCGCGACATCAAGCCGCAGAACATCATGATCCAGCCGAACGGCGACGCCAAGGTCATGGACTTCGGCATCGCGCGCTCCAAGAACTCCCACCTGACGCAGACCAACTCCGTCCTCGGCACCGCCCACTACGTCTCGCCCGAACAGGCGCAGGGCAAGGAGCTGGGACCGACGAGCGACCTCTACTCGCTAGGCGTCGTCATGTACGAGGCCGCGACCGGCAAGCTGCCCTTTGACGGCGACGACGCGGTGAGCGTGGCGCTCAAGCAGGTCAACGAGGAGCCGATCCCGCCGAACGAGGTCAACCCCAACATCGACGACGACCTGAACGCCATCATCATGAAGTGCATGATGAAGAACCCGGCCGAGCGCTTCCAGACCGCCGACGAGCTGCGCCGCGTGCTGAACAACTACATCATGGGCCGTCCGCTGAACCTCGGCCCGCGCACGACCGTCCTGGCCGGCAGCCGCACGAACGTCCTGCCGAAGACCGACCAGACGCGCCCGATCGGCATGCAGCCCATCAGCCCCATCGCGAGCCGCACCACCGCGCAGCCCCACGTGACGCCGCGCGCGACGCCCGCCAGCCGCGAGGCCGAGGAGCCCGCGCGCTCCGGCCTGCCCGGCCCGGCGATCGCCGCGATCGTGGTCGTCGCGCTCGTGGTCATCATCCTCGTGATCGTCTTCGCCGTGCGCGGGTGCTCCGGCGCCCCCGGTAGCCGCACGCCCTCCGGCGGCGCCGCGAGCAGCGCGATCGAGAGCCCGGCCGCCAGTGCGGTCTCCGAGCAGGTCTCCGTCCCGAACGTGGTCGGCATGACGGTCAGCGAGGCGACGGCGGAGCTCCAGTCGGCCGGCCTCTCCGTGGGCACGCAGACCAACCAGACCTCCAACACGGTCGCCCGCGGCCAGATCATCAGCCAGACCCCGGCGGCGAACTCCTCCGCCGCGAAGGGCTCCAAGATCACCATCGTGGTCTCCACCGGCCCCGACACCGTGACGCTGCCCGCCAGCAGCGAGCTGAAGGGCCTCTCGGAGTCGGCGGCGGTCGAGCGGCTGAAGGCGCTCGGCCTCACGAACGTGACGCATGACCCCTCGCTGGACGACTACGACCAGGACGCCGCCGAGGGCACGTTCCTGACGCTTGACCCGACGCTGGCCAACAAGACGAACATCACCACCTCCACCGAGGTGCGCTACGGCCTGTCCAAGGGCGCGCCCGCCGTGGTGCCCACCGTCGCCGGGACCTACTACACCGACGCGGAGAGCGCGCTGCACGCCGCCGGCCTGAGCTACGCGGAGAACTGGGTGAACGACAACAACGCCTCCCAGGGCTACGTCATCAGCGCCGACCCCGCCGACGGCTCGCAGGTGGACCCGGGGACGACGGTGACCCTGACGATCTCCAACGGCCCGTCGCAGGTGAGCGTCCCCGACGTGACCGGCTGGAACGAGTCCGACGCCGAGAACTTCCTCAGCGGCAGCAACCTGAGCTACACGGTGACCTACACCTCCAGCTCCTCGGTCGAGAGCGGCCGCGTCATCTCCATGAGCCCGTCGGCCGGCAGCAGCGTGAACGCCGGGTCGACGATCACGCTCACGGTCTCCAGCGGCAGCGCGAGCAACGGCAGCACGACGACCAGCGGCACCAACGGGGGCAGCTCAGGCTCCGGCGGGTTCAACGGCCTGGTCGGCGGTTCCGTCGACGCGGCGAAGAGCGCCGTGGAGAGCCAGGGGTACTGGTGGCGCGTCAACGGCTTCGGCTCAACCGTCACGGGGATCTCGGTCGACCCCGCGCCGTCCAGCGACGGTCACACCTACGTGACCATCACGACGAGCTGACGGACGGCTGTCAAGGCGAGGGTGATCGCCGCCGAGGGGCGGCATGGCAAGGGGGCGCGTCGCGTCGGAGCCACTCCGACCGACGCGCCCCCCTTTTGATGCCGCGCGTGTCGACGCCGTCGAGAAGGCCGTGCGCAAGGAACGCGTGCGTCTCTAGCGACGCACGCGCACGACCGCGTACGGCCTGCCGCCGGTCTCGGCGTCGTCAAGCGTGACCGCGTGGCCGTCCTGGACCTCGTAGACGTGCGGGTAGATCGTGTCCCCGAGGCGCGCGGCCGTGCAGTACTGAACCTCCAGCCAGCGCGCGTCTGCGTCCGCGTTCTCTGGCAGCGCGTCAAACGCCATGGCGATGTACTGGGCGTTGTTGACATGATGGTTCGTGTCGATGTGAGCGCGCGCGACGACCACGGGCTCGGCGGCGACGCCCGCCTCCCTCGGCGCGTCCAGGCGAATCTGCCGCTGCAGCGGCGGCATGTCCAGCGGCACGTCGTTGGCGAGGTCGGGGTCGTAGGGCGCCAGCTCCTCGCGGGGCGCGCGGACGGGACGCCCGAGACGGTCGTCATACATGAACCACTGCGAGTCGGCGCGAACCAGCTCCGCGCCGTCAGCGCCGACCATCGTGAAGTTGCGGCGCGCGAAGATGCCCTTGAACTGCGTCGCCCACGTGCTCACGACGACATGGTCGGTGAACCGCGGCAGACGGCTGATCTGGATCTCCCAGGCGGACACGAGCCAGCTCAGGTGCACCTCGCGCGCGTGGAAGGCCCCACGGCCTATCGCCTCGCTGTGGAACAGCGCGCAGTCCTGCAGGTAGTTTGTCATGGACGGGATCGTCAGAACGCCGTCCTCGTCCACCTCGCTATAGCGGATGTCGCCCTCAAACGAATACATGCCCGTGCCCTTCTGTCCGTCTGGGTCCACGGCCCGCGGCCGCCGGTAGCTCGCGCGTGCCAGTGCCGACGACGACATGGTGCGCACGAAGCCGTTCCCAATGTAGCGCGTCGGGCACAGATGCCCTGAGCAGCGGGGCATCACCACATCATGCCCACCCGCGTGCGCTACCATGTGCTACATTCATCTAACGCACGTGGTTGCGATCGGTACCGAATGGTAGCGCGCCTGACCGACAGGGCGCGCCTGACGCTTCCCGCGTCGCGACCGCACGTCAACGCAGCGCGGCGGCATCCAACCGCACGGACAGCACGCTGGGGACATGAGGGGGCTCACATCGTGGCTAGAACACAGAAGAACATGCGTCTTGACTCGGATCTCGTCGACCGTCTCTCCGCCTGGGCGGAGGAGCACGGCATGACCTACGCCGCCGCGACGGAATACGCGATGCGCAACCTGCTGGACGGCTCGCCGGTCAAGCAGAAGGCCGCGGCCGCCACGGGCGAGCAGGTGACGAGCGACGCGGAGACGGGCATCGTCGCCGCGGACGCAACCGAGGACGACGGCGCGACCATGACCGCGCTGAGCGAGACCCTGCGCGAGCTCATGTCCTCCAACGTCAGCCTGACCGAGCAGCTGAGCAAGGCGCAGTCTAACGCCAATGAGGCAAGCCGCAACCTCCTTGCCGCGACCATGCAGATCAAGGCGCTCCCCTCGGCCGACGAGGTGGAGGCAAAGGAGCAGGTCGCCCGCTCCGAGGGTGAGAAGAAGGGCCGCGAGGAGGGCCGTGCCGAGCGCGACGCCGAGATCGCCGGCCTCGGGGTCTTCGGGTACATGTCCTGGCGTCGCAGCCACAAGTCCGGCAAGTAGCCCGCGCGCGGGCGTCAGGTCGCCTGCCGCCCATCACCCAGCGCGCAGCGCGACCCACGCGCGGCCCACGCGCGGCCGGCGGCGCCACGCAGACGAGGGCCTCGGCGGTCGGTTGTCCGACCAGCCGAGGCCCTCGTCATGTCCGATCGTCTGCGGGACAGGCACCACCCGCGCCGTGCGACGGGGGTGGTGACGCCCCTGGCCGCGTTCGCGTCCGCCGCCGCGGTCCGCACGGGTGATGTCCCGGCGCCCGCGTGGGTCACGGCGACCGACGCGCTCGCTGCCCTGTCAGGACTACGCCGCCGTCGCGGTCCGCTCCGCCTTGTCGCGCTTCGGCGTCACGCCGCGCTTCTTCATGCGGGCGGCGCGCTCCTTGCGCTCGTCACGCTCAAGGTCGGCCGCCGCAGCGGCGAGCCCGACGCCGGAGCGGGCGAAGGGAGCGTCCTCCTCATCACCCCCCTCCGCGTCGTCCTCGTCGTCGACCTCGTCCTCGACCTTGGCCTCATCCTTGGCGGCCGCCTTCTTCTTGGTCGCGGCGCTCGACGCCTTGGGCGCGTCGTCCTCCTCGTCGTCGCCGTCCATGCCGCGACGGATGCCCTTCACGGTCTTGCCCATGGCCTCGCCGAGCTTCGGCAGGTTCTTCGGTCCGAAGAGCAGCAGGGCGACGAACAGGATGATGACGAGCTCAGGCGCACCGATGCCTCCGATGATGCCCATGGGGCCCACCTCCGTTCATGTGTGCGCGCCATGCGTGACCTCGCAGGCCGGTCGGCGCGCTCCCTCATGTCGCCGACCATCCTAGGCGCCGTCAAGCAATAAGAAAAATACTTGTTTTCATGGTCTCCCATACATGAATTAGATGACCGGCTGCCTCCCGCACACGACAAGGCACGTGGTAGCACCTTGTAGCCGCCGGTTGCACTCTGCCGCGGCGAGTCGCGGGGAACGTGCCATGCGATAGGCAAAGATCAAAGGGCGAGGGCTGACCATGCAAGACGTGCCTGGGATTTCTGTCACCAGGGCGTGAACAATGGTCGAAAAACGGCACCAAGACGGTGCCGCTGGGGATGCATGGTGAAAGGGGACCATCATGTCAGGCAGTGACGTTTCACGCCGCACGGCAATCAACGCGGGGATCACGCTCGGGATCACGCTCGCGGGCGTCGGCCTCGTCGCGCCGGCAACCGCGCGCCGCGCACTCGCAGCCGACTCCACGTCGCAGGACGGCAAGGGCGCGTCCGCCGCGAAGGAGCCAGCGCTCGACGCGACGCTCACGATCGGCGAGCTGACCATGAGCTACCCGTCCACGTGGGCGGCGACCCCGAGCGATGACGGCACGAGCTATGACTTCAAGGCACCCGACGGCGCGAGCGTCCAGCTCTCGCGAGCGGACGCGCCGCTCGACCTGACCGACGCGGGCGCCGTCAGACTCGCCCTGTACGACGTTCTTGACGCGCCGCTCGCCGCGCAGGACGCCACGTGCCTGCGCGGCCCCGTCGTTCGCGCCGATCATGACGGGTACGCCGACGCCAGCGCCGCGTACCGCCGCGAGCAGGGGGACACGGTGAGCACGGGCAAGGGCTTCGCGCTGCTCGATGGCACGAGCCTGTTCAGCCTCGTCGCCATGGTGCCGCAGGACGCAGCGGACCTCGATGCCGTCATGGGCGCCGTCGAGGGCATGTGGGCGGGCAAGGCGATCGCCGCGCCGACGCAGGACGCCACGTCCCAGGCGGCGCCGGCCGACGCGTTCGATCCAGCCAGCTTCCTCGACCCCGGCTACGAGGCGCTCGCGCGCACGCCCGACGACTACCTCGGCAAGCGCGTCTACGTCGGCGGCAAGGTCCTGCAGGCGACGGAGGACAGCAAGGGGTATATGCTGCGCGTCGCGACCGACTACGCCTTTGACGACGTCGTCATGGTCGCCGTCCCGAAGGACGCCGTCGAGGGCACGCGCATCCTGGAGGACGACCTCGTGGACTGCTACGGCACCTCAACGGGCATCTACACCTACAAGTCCGTCCTCGGCGCATCCATCTCCGTCCCGTCCCTCTATGCGGAGCGGGTCATCCTGCAGGGTTAGCGTCCTCGCGCGCCGGCGCGGGCGGTCGCTCGGTCACGGACGATCGCCCGCGCCCTCCACGAGCGCGATCAGCTCCCGCTGCGAGTGCACGCCGAGCTTGCGATAGATGTGGCGCACGTGCGTCTTGGCCGTGTTCTGCGAGATCACGAGGCGCTCCTGGATCTCGGGACCGCTGCAGCCGCGCGCGAGCAGGGCGAGCACCTCGGCCTCGCGCTCGGTCAGCCCGCAGCGCGCGGCGACGAGGGGGCAGTTGCGCGCAATCGTCGCGCCGCGCCGCTCCGTCATCGTCTCCAGCTCCACGACGGGGCGCACGCAGCGGAACACCTCGCTGAACGAGAAGCCGCGCATCCCCGTGAGCAGGTAGGCGAGGAACGCGGCGATCACGAGGGCGTTCATCACGTTGAAGACGTGGTCGCTCGCCAGCGGCAGCGCCCCGGCGACCTCCACCGCGAGGCTCCCGGCGCCCATGGCAAGCGCCTCCATCGTGTAGCACAGGCCGAAGGTCCACAGCGCCGCGGCGGGGTAGCCCATGCCGACCGCGGCCATGGACGACCAGAGCAGCATCCACGAGAACGAGGCGCCGGCGATGGCGATCGCCTCGGAGGCGATGGCCTCGCCCGGCGAGAGCGGCCGGATCGCGAAGCCCAGGACCATGAGGATCGCCGCCATGTTGAGCAGCGCATCCTCCGTCCCCTGCCGACGACGCGCGAGCACCCACGCGCCCCCGACGAGAATGAGCAGCCACGAGCTCGCCCGCGTGGCGAGCGTGAAGATCGTCGTGCCCTCGGCAAGCACCACGCCATGCATGAACTCAAAGAAGGCCACCAGCACAACGAGTCGATGGCGCGGCGTGAGGAACGACTCGGGGTTCGTGGTGGCGAGGCTCGCGATCGACCGGCGCGAGAGGGCGTCCATGAGGAACGGCACGCCAAAGATGGCGGACACGCCGACGAGCGCGAGCGTGAGCGCGCTGATGGTGAGGACGGCGACCGGCAGGCTCAGGCTCGGCACGACGATCCGCAGCGCAGCGCCGAGCACCTCGCCGAGCACAGCGGCGACCACCAGGTCGCGCCGGCCGCCGAGCGCGCACATCGTGAGGCCCGTGAGCAGGACCGACCAGACCCCCAGGCTGTCCACGAGACAGACGCCGAGCACGATCAGCCATGCCTCGTGCGTGGACATACCCCCGATCCACAGCACGCTCCCCACGATGACGCCGACCGCGCTCACGACGGTGAAGGCGATCGGGCGGATGCGATGCGGCGCCTTCCAGGCCAGCAGCGCCACCAGCGCGAACACGAGCGCCGACGTGACCGTCTGGATGTCCACCACCGGCGCGAAGATGTCGCGCAGCGCCGGGAACGCGTCGCCCGCCTGGATCCAGATGCGCAGCGAGCAGATCGTGAGCGCGACGACGGCGACGACGAGGCGCAGGGCGCGGCCCGCGGTCCACACGTCATCGTTCTTCACGGCCTGACGCACCACGGTCTTCTCGACCTCAGCCTCGTCCACGGTCATGCCCTCCCTCGCGCGCACGCGCGCCGATTCATTGACATCGCAGGTCACGCACTGGGTGAGACTCGCTTCACCCGAAGGGTGACGCGAACTCCACCCGCCACGAGCGCCATTGTGCGCCCTCGGCGGCGTAGTGTCCAATGCGTCAGGCCAACGGGCGTGGGCACGCCGGCATGCCGACTCGACATCGAGCGCGGCGCACGGCGGACACGCAACCAACGGCGACACGCGAGCGGGGCGAGGGACCTCGTCCGACGCGTCGCCGGAAGCTTTGGGAAGGGGATCGCATCATGGCTGAGAACATCATGTCGCGCAGGGGCTTCGTGAGCGCCGCGGGCGCGGCGGGCGTGCTGGCGGCCTGCGGCTTCGCGGGCAAGACCGTCTACGCGGCCGAGTCGAAGGCCTCCGCCGCGGCCGACGCCAAGGAGCCCGCGTGGGACGACAGCGCCGACATCGTGGTGTGCGGTGGCGGCGGCGCCGGCCTGAACGCGGCGTACCGCGCGCTCGAGCTCGGCGCGTCGGTGATCGTGCTGGAGAAGTCCGGCTTCACCGGCGGCACGCTGCAGTACGCCGAGGGCGCCTTCCAGGCGGCCGGCACCGACGACGAGTTCAAGCTCGACGACGGCACGAACCCCGCCACGAAGAACGACTCTGTTGACCTCATGACCCAGAACTGGCTGGCCATGGCTGACGGCGACTGCGACGAGGACCTCATCAAGACCATCGTCGCCAAGTCCCCCGAGGCCGCCGAGTGGATCAAGAAGAGCTTCAACCTGACCTTCACCCGCACGGCCGGCAACCGTCCGGTGCCGTTCGTCCCGGCCGACACCGTGGCCGACCGCATCCTCTACATCGCCGACCCGAATGACGTCGAGAGCACCGACGGGCACGGCGGCATGCCGTGGATGACCAACGCCGCGAAGGCCGTCGAGGACGCCGGCGGCAAGATCGTCCTGAACGCCGAGGTCACGGAGTTCGTCACGGACGCGAAGGGCGTCGTCATCGGCGTGAAGACCGCCGACGGCAAGGCCTACCAGGCCGAGAAGGGCGTCATCTGCTGCACCGGCGGCATCGACCACAACGAGGTCATGGCCAAGCACGTGAACCCGTACCACTACTGGCAGATGAAGCACGGCACCGTGAAGTCCGTCGAGGCCAACACGGGCGAGGGCATCCTGGCCGGCATGGCGCTCGGCGCGCAGGTCAGCTTCCACGGCACCGACAACAACCCGAACGAGTTCTGGATCGGCACCAACAAGCACATGATGAACCTCATCACCGTCGGCCCGCGCGGCTACCGCTTCTGCCGCGAGGACACCACCTACGGCTTCTGGAGCCGCTGCCTGTACTACCAGCTGCGCCAGGAGGGTGGCCAGGACGGCACCGTGTGGGCGATCTTCGGCGAGGACCTCTTTGACGACGAGACCCTCAGCGACAAGAACAGCCTGAAGGACCCGGACTACCGCAAGCAGTGCATGGACGACGGCACCCTCGTGACCGGCGAGGACGCCGCGGCGCTCGCCAAGGCCATGGGCCTGCCCGAGCAGGCGATCACCGAGACGCTGGACGAGTGGCAGAAGTGCTGCGACGCCAAGGAGGACCTGCGCTTCGGCCGCGACTCCCGCTTTGACGGCATCAAGGCGCCGTACTACGCGATGAAGGTCATCATGGGCACGACCGGCGCCTTCGGCGGCATGGTCATCGACCAGCAGTGCCACGTGGTGGACTATGAGGGCAAGCCGATCCCGCACCTGTTCGCCACGGGCAACTGCTCGGCCGGCTGGCTCGGGGACTTCTACTACGGCAGCGGCACCTGCCTGATGGCCTGCGCCGCGCTCGGCATGATCAGCGCCGAGAACGCCGTGGCCGAGAAGTACGAGAGCGATCAGCCCATCCCCGCCGCGACCGGCCGCACCGAGGCGACCAAGTAGGCGCGCGGCAAACCTGGCAAGCTCCTGGTGAGAGAGACGAGCCCGCCTGCGGTAGAGCCCCTGCCGCTGGCGGGCTCTTTCGTACAGAAGTAATTTGCATTTGCAAACTACCAATGGTAGACTCTCCCTAACGCTCGGACGGGCCAACCCCCGCACGGCACGTCGGCGCGGGGACGTCAGGGCGCTCCCGCATCCCTCGGATGAAAGGAGGCCGCATGTCATCCGACAGCCTGACCACAGGTCGTCAACGCGCGGCACGCTCCGCCGACGGGACATCTCGCCGCACGCGCCGGCGACCCCTCGGGTACGTCGGGTCGCTGCTGCGCCTCTGCCTGCGCAGCCGGCTCCTGTGGGTCATGGTCGCGGTCCTCGCCCTGCTCTTCGGCGCCTACCAGATCAAGCCGAACCAGCACTATCTCAGCGAGGACAGGGACTACTTCGCGAGCCCGAGCTTCGGCACGAAGACCGGCGGCGACTCACGGACGCTCAGCCAGCAGACCAGGGACTACCTCAGCGAGGAGAAGCGGCTCGCGGCCGCGATCGTCGCGTCGCAGACGGACGAGGAGTTCGCGCGCCTCTACGCAGAGTACGAGAACCTCGTGAGCGACTACTGGACGACCGCACCCGGCGTGGTGCGCGACGAGAGCTTTGACTCCACAGCGCTCTTCTACGCCCGTCGCGACCTCGCGAACAGGATCGTTGCCCTCGAGCATCCCGTGTACTATCAGAGCACGTCGGACTTCCCCCTCGCATTCCAGCTCGCCTTCGGGCTCCACACCCTCTCGTACCTGTTCCTCCTCGCGCCGCTCGTCTGCGCCCTGTGCGTCTGCGACGGCGCGCGGGCGCCCGGCCGGATGCTGCGCGCGGCGCCCGTCGCGACGCCGCTCGAGTTCCTGGGCGCCGCGCTCGCGGCGGTCGCCGCGTCGCTGGTCGCGCTTGTGGTCGTCTGCCTGCCGGCGTGCCTGTTCGCTCTCGTGAGGAACGGCATGGGGGACTTCTCCTACCCCGTCGTGTACATCGCCACGGGGACGATCCACTACTCGACCCTGGGCTTGGTGGCCGTGCAGTTCCTCACGCTGTACGCGGCCATCTCGCTTCTCCTGTCGCTGATCGTGATGGCGTTCTCGCTGTTCAGGCGCTCCGCCCTCGGCTTTGTGGCCATGGGGCTCCTCATGGGGCTGCCGCTGGTTCCCTCCTTCTCCCAGGGCGGCGTGATCCCGGGGACGCTCATGCCCCTGGTGCCCTCGTCGTACATGGACTTCACGCACGTCACCGGCTACCCCACGTATTACAACGGCCTGGACCTCATGCCCGCGGCGCGCTGCACCTTCGCCTCGGGGATCGTCTGCACGCTCGCATGGTCGGCCGTCGTCGTGCTGCTCACGCTGGCTGCGATTCGCGTCAGGCGCGCGCTCAGGGCGCGCGCTGCGCGACAGGCACTCTCGGAAGGCAGGTGAGAGACCATGCTCGAGGTCAGCCGCCTCACCCTCGGCTACCGCAGACACCCCATCTGCGACGACGTGAGCATGGGGGTCGGCCCCGGGGAGATCGTCGCCCTGGTCGCGCCGAACGGCGCCGGCAAGACCACGATGCTGCGCGCGATCGGCTGTCAGCCGTCCGACGTGCGCATGGGCGGCGCGTGCGTGGCCGACGGGATCGGCCAGCAGGACGACGAGCGTCTCTACCGACGGCGCGTCCTGTTCGTCCCTGACGACGGGAACATCCTGCAGCCCAGGCTGACGGTCAGAGAGCAGATCAAGACCGCCCGCGCGCTCTGGGGCGCCCGGGACGTCAACCTGGACGACGTCGTGGAGCGAAGCGGGGTCGGCGCGTTCCTGGACCAGCAGAGCTGGCGCCTCTCGCGCGGCATGCAGCAGCAGGCGTCGCTCGCGATAGCCTGCGCGACCGGCGCGCGCTACCTGCTGCTCGACGAGCCCACGAACGGCCTGGACATCGACAACACAGGTCTGATCGAGGAGCTGCCGCTCTGGCTCGCCGAGTCCGGCGTCGGGATCCTCATCTCCTCGCACATCCTCAGCGAGCTTGACCGCCTCTGCGGCAGAGTCGTCTTTCTGCACGACCGCACGTTGGTCGGCGCGGATCTCGACGGCGGTTTTGATGGGTGTCGGAGAATGTATCGGCAGCTGTTCAAGGGAGGTGGCGTCAATGACCGACGTAGCGACGAGGACCGTCACCACGCGCCATGACGACCGCCGCCGACACCGCCTCGCAGGCTCGTCCCCAAGGTACGGGGCGGGGAGCCGCCACCCGTCCCGCGCGCGAACGGAAGCGGGTATCATCTAGGGCAGCACGCTGCGGCGATGACAGCGCGCTGACGACAGCGAACGTCACGACGGAAAGAGGCTCGTCACATGGCCAAGCAGGGTCTCTCGGAATCCGAGCTCAAGGTGATGACGGTCATCTGGGACGCGGGCGGCGAGGCGAGCGCGAAGGAGATCTCCGACGCGCTCGCCGCCAGCGACGGCATCTCGCGCGCGGCCGTGTACTCGTTCATCCACCGCTGCATCGAGCAGGGCGCGATCCAGCGCGTCGAGCCCGGCTTCGTCTGCCGCGCCCTCATCGACCAGGAGGACGTGCGCACGACGGAGACCAGGCGGTTCATCGACCGGCTCTTCGGCGGCTCGTCCGACCGGCTTCTCGCGACCCTGGTCGGCGCAGACAGGCTGTCGTCGTCCGACTACGACGAGCTGCGGCGCGTCGTCGCCGAGCGCTATGGCGCCGCCGCGACCGACGCGCCCGTCCGCGGCGGCGACGGCGGGAAGGCCGCGAGCTGAGAGGGGTCGATCGGTGTTCACGCTGCTTGAGACCTGCCTGCAGGGCACCGCGATGCCGCTCGTGCTGCTCGCCGTGCGCCCCTGCCTTCGCAGGCACGTTCCAAGCCGCGTGCTGAGGGCGCTCTGGATCGTCGCGTTCGTCTGGCTCCTCCTCCCCGTGCGCCTGTCCCTGCCGGACGTCCCGCACCTGACCGTCACGCTGCCCGCCGTGACCGCCGTCGTCGACTTCGGTGAGCTCGGCGGCGCGGCACTGCCCGTCATCGTCGACGCGACGTCCCTCGCGACGCCCAATGACGCCGCGGCGTGCATCCCGCTGCTCGACGGTCTCCTTGCCGCGCAGGCGGTGCTCGGTGCGCGGCTCGGCACGGTCGCGGTCTCCTACTCGCTGGGGCCCGTCCCCATCGGGCCGATTCTCCTGGTTGGCATGTGCGGCGCGGCCGCGTGCCTGCTGTACCTCTCCCTCACCTCCCTGTTCACCCATCGCCGACTTCTCAAGATGCCGCAGCTCAGGCGCCCCGAGATGGACGCGTGGTCGCGCGGGCATCGCCTGCGGCGCCCCCTGCTCGTCTGTCGCGTCCCCCAGACGGCGCCACACGCCCCCGGCACGTCCGTCACGTCGGGCTTCCTGTATCCGGTCATCGCCGTGCCCGACGACATCGCAAGCGGCGACTGGGACGCCTTGGAGCTCGTGCTTGAGCATGAGTTCACGCACGCGAGACGCTGCGATCCCGTCGTCAAGATCGCGATGGCCGCGGTCGCGTGCCTCAACTGGTTCAACCCCGTCGTCTGGCTCGCGCTGCGCCGCGCCTGCCAGGACATAGAGCTCTCGTGCGACGAGCGCGTCGTCGCCGGTCTCGACCGCGTGCGTCAGGGTCGCTACGCGATGCTGCTCATCGACGTCTCCCAGGCGGGCGCCGCGGCACGGTCGCAGCCACGGCGCGATCGTCGCGACGGTCGTGTGGGCGGTCGCGCGGGGCGTGGCCTTGCCAGCCGGCACGAGGGGCTGACCACGCACGCGACCACGGGTCTCCTCTCGATGGCCGCGCGCGTGACGACGGGACGTGCGCCCTCGGACGCGCGGGCGGTCGGGGGGCGAGCGTCGCGGGGTCATGCGCGAAAAGGGCCGCTCGGGGAGCGCGTCTGCGCGATCGTCTCCCCTGCCGGCGGCCGTGCGCGCAAGCGCGCGTGCGCGGCCGTCCTCGTGGCCTCCCTCGTCGCGGTCACCTTGCTCGCCTGCGCACTCATCCGCGTCGCGCCCGGTACGACGGACGTCGCGCTGCGTCAAGCGTCGCGGCTGGCGCCGTCGCCCGCAGCCGCCGAGGCCAGCGTCGCCATCCCGGACGGTGCCCTCATAGTCTCCGACGGGGTGCGCGCCGAAGTCGTGGACGGCGACGACGGCACTCGGATCGCGCTCTACGACCTCTCGTGACACAGGCCACTGCCGACGAGCCCGCGACGACCCGCCTCACAGCCCCCGCGCCGCCGCGACGATCAGGCTCGGGTCCACCGTCGGAAGCTTGTCGATGAGCTTGCGATAGATGCGGTCGCGGATCCACGGCTCGGTGGAGAGCTCGATCGCCTCCTGCAAGGACGCCCAGCGCACCGCTCGGTTCTCGTCCGGCTTCGGGCGAATCGGCTCCTCGGGCGACGCGACCGCAAGGTACGTCACGTTCAGGTGCAGGTGGGACCCCACGTATCGTCCCCGCTTCTCATGACCGTCCACCGTGAGAACCTCCAGCGAGTAGATGCCGCCCGCGGGCAGGCCCACAAGCCGGGCGTGCGTGACGCCGGTCTCCTCGCCCAGCTCGCGCAGCGCCACGGCGGCGAGGTCACGCTCGCCGTCAGCATGGCCGCCGATCCACGACCACGAGTCGTAGATGTTGTGGTAGACGAGCAGCGTCCGCGTGAGCGTCGGGTCGACCGTCCAGATCGAGCACGCCATGTGCGCGATCGAGCTGCGCTCAAAGCAGTCGTCGTGGGCACGCATGTAGTCGAGCATCGCCACCTTGTCAACGCGCTCCTGCTCGTTGAACGGCGCGTATTCCATGATTTCCCGCACGATGTCGTGCGGTGCGGCAAGAGATGCACCCATCCCACGTCACCTCCAGATCGTGGTTGCGCTGCGGTCTGTCTTGCACTAGTATAGAACACGTGTTCTCGTTTGCAAGGTCTCGGCACGCGCTCCCCGCAGGCGCGCCAAAGCGGCGACGAGCGTCGCAGGAACGTCGCGATGCGTACCCACACGCGTCAGGCACACACATGCGCCCTCCGCATCGGGTAGGATCGTTCCCGTCGTCGCGACACGGGCGGCGTCGCGGACGGAGGTCGGCATGCATCGGCGCCGTGGCTCGTCACGCCATGATGCCAGACGCCCTCGACTGTCAGATTGTGAGGTCACGCCATGACGAACGCAGACACGGACAACGCCAGAACCACCGGCGACGCATCGGGAGCCCCCGACGCACGCCCCGCGGAGGCAAGCATGCCCGCCACTGACGCGGGACGGCCTCACCGCGCGCGACACGTCGGTCGCGTCATCAAGCGCACGTGCGCCGTCATCCTCCTGCTCGCCCTTGGCGCGCTGCTGGCCTTCGTGCTCGCACGGGCGAACGCGCTGCAGGCCCTCGGCATCAAGGGCGACGCGCTCCCCAGCGTCGGCGACACGGAGACCACCCTGACGTCGGACACGGTGAGGGAGGTCGTGGCGCCCGCGAGCGACCTGATCACCACGCGGTACTACTACACGAACGCGGAGACTTACCGCAGCTCCAAGACGGTCGGCGACGCGAGCCTGCCCGGCACCGAGGACGTCGTCGTCTACACCTATGACGGCACGGTCAGCCTCGGCGTCGACCTCTCGCAGGCGAGCTATGAGGTGGACGGCGCGACCAAGACGATCACCGTGAGACTGCCCGACGTCCAGATCATGGCGAACGAGATAGACCAGTCCTCGTTCGAGCCGCAGTACGAGAGCTACAGCGTCCTGAACCCCATGACGCTGCAGGACGCCTACAAGAGCGAGGCTGACCTGAAGCAGGAGGCCGCTGAGAAGGTCATGGCAAACGACGAGCTGCTCGCCACCACGGCGCAGAACGCCCGGAACGTGATCCGTGACTTCCTCACCTCGGCGAGCGCGACCAGTGGCTACGCCGTGCGGTTCGCGGGCGATGACGCCGACGACGGGACGGCGAGCGCGGCGTCCTCCAGCAGCGACGGCACGTCCGACGCACATGCCACCAACGACTAGGCCTTACGACATCGCCACGATCGAGCGAGAGACTCCGAGGTTACGCCATGCCCACCATCATCGTCTTCATCATCCTGCTTGCCGCAGGCGTCGCCCTCATGACGGCAAAGGGAATTCCGCTCAAGATCATCGGGCTTGCGGTCATCCTGTTCAGCCTGTACTGCATCTTCGCGCTGCTGGTGTAGTCGCCCCGAGACGCGCGCTCAGCGTCGCCCCTCGACGCCCGTCGTCGCCTGCGGCAGCCGGCGGCTCCTGAAGTAGACGCCGGAGAGCGCGCGGGGCATCAGCCAGAGCGCCCCGACCATCGCGGCGACGATGACGCAGCGAAGCACGAACCACCACAGCCACAGCGGACCCGGGAGGCCGGCGCTCTCGACGTGCGTGAGCACCCAGTCCCAGTTCACGCACTGCATCTCCACGAGGTGCATGCAGAAGATGGGCAGAGTGTTCGCTCCGATCGTCGCGAGGGGCGCCGCGGCGCGCGGCAGCGCCGTCTCCAGCCATCGCGCGGCGACGATCACGCACATGCTGCCGCAGATCGCACCGATGACGTCGATGAGCCCGTCGTCAAAGGAGTTGTTCACCATGAAGATGTTGCCGCCGATCAGGATGCAGTACCCCCAGACGAGCAGCATCGCGAGCCACAGGACCGGGCTGATGGCACCGGGGGCGTCCAGTCCCAGCTCGCGCACGCGCTGACCCACGTACAGGAACAGCACGGCCCCCATCCCCGTCTGGATGCCAAACGGCAGCCACAGGCTCTCGTCCACCATCAGGAAGGAGGCGGCGAACAGCATGACGACGATGACGACGGGCGCCCTCGTCCCCTGCGCTGCGGCAAGGAAAAGGCGTCCCCAGAAGAGCGCGAGCAGAAACCAGATGGCTCCGATCGGCACGACCCAGTCCGAGAGGACCGAGGGGACGAAGTCGCCGCTCCCATACAGGGCGGCGACGACCATCGTGGCGGCGTCATGCAGCCCACCCACGGCGTCGCCGCGCAGCACGCCCACCAGGAGGCGCTCGACGATCACGATACCGGCGGTCACGGCATACGGCACGAGCAGCGCACGGGCGCTCTTGCGCACGAACGCCGCGTCGCAGCGGACGGCCGGCTTGAAGAAGTAGCCGCTCAGGATGAAGAACAGCGGCATGTGGAACGAGTAGCAGAGACTGCCGACCACGTCAGGCGCACCGCCGACGTGCCCGAGCAGGACGGCAACGATCGCGATCGCCTTCGCCACGTCAAGGTACGCGATGCGCTTCTGCATGAGACTCTCCCTCGACGGCGGGCGCCCGGCATTTGCCGGCATGCTACATCTTGAAGGTTACCGTGATGAAAAGGGAAACCGGCCGTCCCATCGGCACCCGGCCCCAGTCCCTCGTCGGCCGATCCATTGCACGACCAGGGCCGCGCGTGTCAGAAGGCGGGAGAAGCCCGATCGAGGACGCGACAGCCGCAACGGGACGAGGCGCGGCGGAGCCAACGCTAAGCGCTACAGCAGGAGGACGGTCGCCCTTTCATGTGGCCCAAATGTTCCCCAACGCCAAATCCCATGTTCCCCAAGCGCCCATAAACGAAAAAAGGTCAGGACCTTTGTGGCCCTGACCTGCGGTTTCAATGGTGCCCCCTGTAGGATTCGAACCTACGACACCAGGTTTAGGAAATCCGTATGACTATAAAAAACCTGGACAACTACGGCAAATAGCAGCGGAAACGTATTTTAGCCGCAGGTAGACGATGCGCGTTTTCGACAGCTGCGCACCCTATAATACGCTCGAAACCGGGATAATTTTATCCCGACGTTATCCCGTTTTATCCCGGCAGCATTGACGGGGGACGGGAGGGCAAAGGCTCACGGCCTGAAGGGGTGCGCCATGACAGGCAAGATCGACTTCGATACGGCTCAGTTCAAAATCGCCACACGTCCCGACAAAATCAGGACAGGGCCGGCGGGCACCGAGTTTCACCCATTCGTCGCACGCCTTCACTTCAAATGCGAGGACGGCTTCGAGGAGGACGGGACGAAACGCTATAAGTGGGCATTCAAGTCGAAGACGTTCGATGAAACCGTGGACACCGAGGCCAAGGCGCGGCGCGCGGCCAACAAGTGGCTCAGGCAGCTGCGCGAGGACCAGGAGGCCGCGGAGGGACGCGTGAGGGAGCGCGAGGCCGAGGAAGAGCGTCGGAGACGGGAGGAGGAGGCCAGGCGCGCCGCGGAGTCTTCGCCCTTCATCCCCGACTACGTGGACAGCTTCATCGAGGCTTACCGCGGCTCGAACGGCGCGATCGAGCAGTCCACGCTCACGACCTACAGGGCCACAGCGAAGCACATACGCGCCGGCTTCGAGGGCGTCAGGCTCAGTCAGCTCAGCCCGAAGATGATTGACGCCTGGCTCAACCATGAGGGCGAGTCGTTCGGGCGCTCGGTCCTCTCGAAAAACTACCGCCTCCTCAACCTAGTGTGCAAGTATGCGGTGAGGGACGGCGACCTCGACAAGAACCCTTGCGACCAGGTGGCGGCGCCCAAGAACAGTGAGCCGAAGCTGAACCCGCTCACGGCGACGAGCCGCGACGACCTCGTGAACGAGCTTCGCAGGATGCGGCCGACACCAGTTCGGACGGCGGCTTTCATCGCCCTCTACATGGGACTGCGAGAGGGCGAGATCAGCGCACTGCGATGGGGCGACGTCGATCTGAAGCGCCGGGAGATGCACGTTCAGCGCGCCATAGGTCGCGGCGATGGCGGCGACTACGAGAAGGTGCCGAAGACCAAGAGTTCAGACAGGCGGCTCATCATCCCGGAGTCGCTGATAAAGCCGCTCACGGAGCGACGCGCCCGGATGCGCTCGGAGCTGAACGCGCTCGGCATCAAGAAGACGCCGGACGAGTTCGCTCGGCATTACGTTATCGGGGACGTGAACGGGCGGTTCCTATCGCCCGCAACCATCGGCAGGCAGTGGTCCGTGCTTGCGGACAACCTTGGGTTCTTCGGCACCCAGGGGCGCCCATGCACCTTCCACGACCTACGGCATAGCTTCGCGACGGCGGCGATAGCCGCCGGAGTCGACGTGAAGACGGTCCAGTCATCACTAGGGCACAGCTCGGCGGCCACGACGCTGAACGTCTACGCGAGCGCCGACGAGCAGGCAAAGCGCCAGGCCGCGAAGATCATGGACGATGCCCTTGAGCCAAGCATGGGCAAGGTCATTGAGTTCGGCAACGGCACCGACGGCAGATAGGAGCAGACATGCGCGAGGATGATCAGCCGGTCGTCCTGGAGAGGCCCAACACCCCATCCCCTGTGGAGGGGAGCGGTGCGCAGGAACGCCCGCGTCGGGTGATTGCATCCGACAAGATTACATTGATTAGTATTATTGAATCAAATCACAGTAAGTCTAATGATGAGCATAAAGAGCATAGAGAAATATGGGGTCAAAAGTGGGGCGATTCTATCAAACGACGCTGCAACGACTTGCGTTTCCCAGGAGGCGGCGAGAGCGAGTACAGACTCCTCAAAGAGGATCTGTCGCTCTTCATGTATAGCAACTACGGGTGGTCAAAGTCCCGCCTCACCGAAATCGGGCAGGCCAAGGAAAAGAAGTCTCCGCTCACTGTCCTTGAGCTGTTTGAGTTGAGCGAAGTATTGGGGGTGCCCCCGATGAGAGTCATTGGGGAGATGACCGACGAC
>CACZRK010000030.1 GCA_902783515.1 uncultured Coriobacteriaceae bacterium
CGGCCGCGCGCTCGCCGGCATCCGTGAGCGAGAGCGTGCGCGCGTCATGGTCAAGCAGCGGGCGCCCAAGCTGCGCCTCAAGGCTCGAGACTCGCCGCGTCAGCGTCTGCAGCGAGATGCCGAGGCGCTCCGCTGCGTCCGTCAGGCTCTCCGCCTGGCTGACGGCGTAGAACGCCGACAGGTCATCGTACATGGCTCCCCCTTGGCCGACCTCTCGCGTCGCGCCCGGCGCGCCCCCGCACGCCGTGCGCGACGACTCGTCCCTATGCCTGTGCGGCCTGCCCGCCGGGCGCGTCGATTGCCTCGCAGATCGCGTGCATGACGTTGCGACGCGAGAGGGTGCCGACCAGCCTGCCGTCCTCGCGCACGACGGGCAGCTTCTTGATGCGGCGCTCCGCGAGCGTGCTGCACGCCTTGTCCAGCGGCTCGTCAACGCGGGCGCTCACGACCTCCCTCGTCGCGATCGCCATCACGTTCAGCGCCACCAGGGAGCTCAGCCGCTCGGTGGCCTCGGGGTCGTCGATCGTCGCGTAGATGTTGTGCGCGCGGTCAAAGACGGCCATGTCATGGCGGCCGAGGTAGTTCGCCACGTCGCCGTCCGAGACGAAGCCCACGACGCGCAGGCCGTCGTCGACGACGGGCACCCCGCTCGTGTCGGTCCTCGCCATGAGGCGGACGACGTCCGCCATGCTCGCCCGCTCCGACACGTAGTGCGGGTCGCGGTTCATGACGTCCGCGACGGTCCAGTCGCTCGCGAGGTCCGTCGCCGCGTGGGCGGCCGCCGCCCGGTCGCCGGCGATCGAGCCCACGTGGACGAGCGTCGTCGTGCCGAACCCCTCGGGGGCGGCGAGGTCGGCGCCCCCCGCCGTGGCGGGCGTGCCGCCGGCCTCGGCGGTCGCCTTCGCCTTCCTGCGGTCACGGACGCGCACGAGCACGATCACGAACGCGACCATGAGCAGCGCGGCCGTCGCGCAGTACGCGAGGTGGATGCCCGCGAAGACGGCGTCCGTCCCCGTCGCGCCGGGATCGATGACCCAGCCCATCGCCGTGAGGGACACGAGAATCGCGGTGCCGAACGAGCCGGCGACCTGGTTGGTCGTGTTGCTCACGCCCTGTGCGTGCGGGATGTCCTGGTTCGCCAGCGAGTTCACGCCCCACGTGTTGAGCGGGGTGATGATGAACTGGAGGCCGACGCTCAGCACCGTGAACGTGAGGCAGACTAGCACGAGGCTCTCGTGGACGCCGAGCAGCGCCATGCCGACCGCGCCCGCGACCATGAGCAGGCCGCCGGGGATGGCGAGCTTGCGGACGCCCACGCGGTCAAAGAGCCTGCCGGCCATGAAGCCCGTGGCGGCGCCGATGACGGCACCGGGCAGCATGAGCAAGCCGGAGGTGGTCGCGCCGTACCCGCGCACGCCCTGGATGAACAGCGGGGTCACGACCTCGGTGCCCACGAGCGCCATCTGCACGAGCGCGATCACGACGACGGCCGTGGCGTACGTGCCGTTGCGCAGGATGCCGACGCGCAGCATGGGCTCCTCAAGCGCGAGCTGACGGCGGACGAACAGCGCGAGCACGACGAGGCCGATGACGATGAGGCCGACGGTGAGCGCCATGTTGGTCGTGGAGCTGAACGTGGAGAGCCCGTAGAGCAGGCACAGCAGACCGACGGAGGAGAGCAGCGGCGACGCCGGGTCCAGCCTGACCGGCTTGAACGCGCCGAAGTCCCGCAGGAACACGAGGGCGAGCACGAGCACGACGACCGAGAGCGCCGTCACGATGCCGAACAGGTCATGCCAGCCCAGCACGTCCACGATGACGCCCGACAGCGACGGGCCGATGGCGGGCGCGAAGCCGATGACGAGGCCGATGACGCCCATCGCGCTGCCGCGCCGCTCGCGCGGGATGATCATGAGGATGACGGAGAACACCATCGGCATGATCGCGCCGGTGCACATGGCCTGCATGATGCGGCCCGCGAGCAGGAACGGGAAGCTCGGGGACAGCGCCGCCATGAGGCTGCCCAGCGCGAACACGGTGAAGCCGCCGATGAAGAGCTTGCGCGTGGGGATCCTGCTCATCAGGAACGCGGACAGCGGGATGACGACCGCCTCGGTGAGCGAGTACCCCGAGGTCAGCCACTGCACCGTCGTCTGCGTGACGCCCATGTCCGCCATGATGGTGGGCAGGGCGGGCGACAGGAACGTCATGTTCAGCACCGCGAGCAGCGTGCCCGAGAGCATGACCGCGATCATGACGAGGTCGTTCTTCTTGACTCCTTGCATAAACTGAGGGACTCCCATCCACGAGAACGACCATCTGCGCGACGGCACGCGCCGCCCCGCGCCGGGAGCGCGGGTCTCCGGTGCATCGTCGCTGTCAGATGGAATTGAAATTCTTGTACTTTATCGAATCATGAGCGCACCTCGCAAATCTCGACAGCATCTCCGCACATGCCTGCTCGCGCGCGTCACGCGGCTGCCCGCGCAGGCGTCCCACCATCGCTTGCGCTATAGTGGGCGCACGCGCGCTCCCGTGTCGCGCCCGGCCGCAGGCGGCGCGCGCCGTCCCCGCCCCTGACGCGACGCACGTTCGCACCCGCCGTCCCTGCACCCATCGTCCCCGCGAGGTCCCCGATGTCCCTCCTCAGCTCGATCAAGGCCGAATGCGCGCTGTCCACCACCTTCGAGCGCGGGGTGAGCCTCGTGACGCACGACGGCGTGCTGTCATGCGTCGCCAGCCCGGGGGCCGTGGCGGGCTCCGTGCGGCTGAGCGGGCTCGTGACCGCCTCGCACGGCGCGCCGTACTCGCCGTGCGTCACGCTGGACATGGACGATCGCTCGGTGGTGTCCTACGACTGCGACTGCGCCGCCGCTGCGAGCTACGACGGCATGTGCAAGCACGCCTGCGCGCTGGCGCTGCGCTACCTCGCCGAGATCGGCGACCCCGAGCTCGCGGGCGCCGGGCGGGGAGGCTCCGGCGGCGCCCGGAGGCCGGCGCGCGCCCG
>CACZRK010000031.1 GCA_902783515.1 uncultured Coriobacteriaceae bacterium
GCCCCCGACGCCTCGGGCGCCGCGTCCCGGGAGCCCGAGCGGCACGGGCATCCGGTGACCATCATCGTCGTCTGCTGCCTGGTTTGCGCGCTGGCCGGCGCAGGCGCCACGGCCTTCGGCATCCATGGCATGGTCGGCAAGGACGGGGACGGCGTCCAGAAGCTCGGCGAGGCGCTCTCCGTGCCCGGTCTGACGGGCGATGACTGGGTGCTCGCGAACGGCCAGGTCGTCGAGTTCAACGACGACGGCACGTTCACCTGGCACTATGACGGCGTGGACGGCTCCCAGTGGGTCTCCGGCACGTACGAGCAGAATCGTCGCGGCGTGACCGCCCGCGACCTGATGCCGGTCCTCGCGACCTACGGCGTGTACCTCAGCCGTGGCGACGTCGCGTCCGTCATCAGCTCCGGCCTGGTCAGCGCCGACGTCTACGAGGTGCGGCTGCACGTCGAGCGCTCGAGCGGCGGTGCGGGCGACGTCGACGGCAGGACCTTCGACGCGACCTTCCTGTCCTGTGCGCCGCTCTCGGTGATCCCGAGCCACGTCACCGACGTCGCGTCCGGCGATGTCTGCGTCGCGACGCGCGCCACGGCATAGCCCGTCCGCCGTCCGCCGCGGCGCGCGGGGAGCGGGGCGTCGCCGACCCACCGCCCGACGGCGCCCGTCTGCCCGCGAATCAAACGACCAACCATCAGAGAGGTGTGAGACTCGTGCTCAAGAACAGTTTTGACGAGGACCTGCAGGCGTCGGTCGCGTTCCATGGCCACCTGTGCGCAGGCCAGGTCATCGGCGTGCGCATGGCGCGCCTCGCGCTGGCCTACTTCGGCATCGACGACCCCGCGCACTACCGCGACCTCGTCGCTTTCGTCGAGTGCGACCGCTGCCTGGCGGACGCCGTGATGGTCACCTGCCACTGCAGCCTCGGTCGCAGGCGCCTCAAGTGGTACGACTACGGCATCATGTCCGCCACGTTCTACGACATGCGCACCAAGCGCGCCATCAGGGTCTCCCAGCCGCAGGGCAACCACTGCCCGCACGACGCCGACCCTGTGGCGTTCTTCAACGCCATCCCCGACGAGAGGCTCTTTGACGTCGACGAGGTCGTGCTCCCGGACCTCACGGAGGACGACCTGCCCGGCGGCACCACGCGCGGCGTCGCCTGCGAGCGCTGCGGCGAGCTCATCCACGACCATCGCGAGGTGGTCAGGGACGGCCACGTGCTCTGCAAGAAGTGCGCCGGCGAGCACGTCTACTACCGCACCGTCCGCCGCCTCACGCCGGCGCAGGTGCAGGCGGGCGTGCAGGAGTAGCCGATGGAGACGCTCTTCTCCGAGGTCAACCGTCAGAAGCGGACGAAGGCGGCGCCGCTCGCCGTACGCGTCCGCCCCACGACGCTCGACGAGTTCTACGGCCAGCGCCAGGCGGTCGGCCCGGGCACGTGGCTGCGCGACGCGATCCAGTACGACGCGCTGTCGTCGGTCATCCTCTACGGACCCGCAGGCACCGGCAAGACGACGCTGGCGCGCATCATCGCGCACGCGACGCGGGCGGAGTTCGTGGAGGTGTCGGCCGTCACGGGCACGGTCGCCGACCTGCGACGCGAGATCGCTGCCGCCGAGCAGCGCATGCTTGTGAACGACCGCCGCACGATCCTGTTCGTGGACGAGATCCACCGCTTCTCAAAGAGCCAGCAGGACGCGCTGCTGCACGCGGTGGAGAACCGCACGGTCATCCTGGTGGGCGCCACGACAGAGAACCCGTACTTCGAGGTCAACCAGGCGCTGCTGTCGCGCTCGCGCGTCGTGGAGCTCACGGCGCTCTCCGACGAGGACGTCTCGCGCGTCCTGGACCACGCGCTCGCCTCCCCGGACGGGCTGGCGGGCAGGTTCACCCTCAGCGACGGGGCCCGCGCCTTCATCTGCCTGGTGGCCGGCGGCGACGCGCGATCGGCGCTCACGACCCTGGAGCTCGGCTCGCAGCTCGCCCTGCGCCATGCCGACGGCGCGGCGCGGGGCGCGGCCGGGACGGGGGATGCCGCCGCCGCGTCGCCCGCGGTTGAGATCACCGAGCATGACGTGCGCGAGGCGACGCCGACCAGGACGCAGCGCTACGACAAGGGCGGCGACGAGCACTACGACACGATCTCGGCGTTCATCAAGTCCATGCGGGGGAGCGACCCCGACGCGGCAGTCTACTGGCTCGCGCGCATGCTCGCGGGCGGGGAGGATCCCAAGTTCATCGCCCGACGCATCCTGATCCTCGCGTCGGAGGACGTCGGGAACGCCGACCCGCAGGCGCTGCTCGTCGCCGAGGCGACGTTTCGCGCCGTGGAGGTCATCGGCATGCCGGAGTGCCAGATCAACCTCGCGCAGGCGGCGGTCTACATGGCGCTCGCCCCCAAGAGCAACACCAGCTACATGGCTCTGCATCGCGCCCAGGACGACATCAAGCGCGCGTCGCACCGCGCCGTGCCCGACCACCTGCGCGACCGGCATCGTCCCGGCAGCGACGCGTACGGGCCGTATCTGTACCCGCATGACTACCCCGGCGGCTGGGTGAGGCAGCAGTACCTGCCCGACGGCCTGTCCCGCGGCTGCTTCTACCAGCCCGGTGAGCGGGGCTGGGAGGGCTTTCGCGTCGACGCCTCGCGCAGGGATCGGGAATAGGCCTCACCGCGCGCTCGGGGGACGACGCGCTTGGGTATAGTGATTCCGGAGGCCGCGCACGCATGCGCGCACCGCACGGGACGGAAGGGGCGCATCGATCATGAACATCATCACCATACTGCTGGGCGTGCTCATCGCCGCGGGCGTCTGGGCCCTCGTCGAGCTCGCCGTCACGGTGCGCCGCGTGCGTCCCGCCGTCGACTCGGTCCAGAAGACGGTCGAGGAGCTGAACGCGACCGTCACCGACGTCGCCGCGCAGGTGAAGCCCGTGATCGCTCATGTCGACGAGGTCGTGACCAACGTCCAGCCCGCGGTCAGCACCGCCTCGCCTCTGCTCGAGCAGACGACGCAGGCGGTCGGCACGCTGAACGCCGACCTGGAGCGCATCGAGCAGATCCTCACCGACGTCACGAAGGTGAGCGGGGCCGCCTCAAGCGCGACGACGGCCGTCCAGTCCGCGACGTCATCCATCGCGGGCCGCGTGCTCGGCCGTCTCGGGAAGGGCCGCGCCGCCTCCGAGGGCGATCGCAACCGGCGTCTTCAGACGCCCGACGTCGAGGTCGCGACGCCCGTGGGCGCCGAGCAGGGCGAGGGAGTGCCGACCGGTGACGACGGTGTCGAGGACCATGAGGTTCAGGTTGAGATCGAACGTCCGAACGTGGTGACCAAAGACGCCGGCTACTTCACGTATCCCACCGAGGCTGACGACGCGCCCGCCGAGACGCACGAGGCGTCCGCTCGGCCGTAACGGGACGACTCACAAGGCGTCACGGCCCATTCAAACGACAGAAGGAGTGATCCGAAATGCAGGAGGAGAGCGAGTCCACGACGGCGCGCCCCGTTGAGACGACCACGCTCAGCGTCCCCGCGAGCGCGCGGTACGCACGCGTCGTGCGCATGACCGCCGCCAACCTCGCGTCCATCGCCGAGTTCGGCGTGGATGACGTGGAGGATATACGCATGGCCGCCGAGGAGGCGTTCGTCTACGCGTGTGCCACCGGCGTGAGCGGCGCGATGGCCATCTCGTTCGAACTCGCGCGGGACTGCGTCACCATGCGCTTTGAGCTCGGGGACGCGACGCCCGACGACGAGGAGACGCAGACGTCCATGCAGTACGCGACGCTGCTGCTTGACGCGCTCTGCGACAGCCGCGAGCAGACCGCCGACCCGTCGACCCTGGTGCTCGTCAAGCGATTGGGGCATGCCGATGCCCTCTGATCAGAAGAGCAAGAAGCTCGTGTGGGACAAGACGCGCACGCGCGAACTCTTCAGGCGCTACAAGGAGAAGGGCGACGAGGAGGCGCGCAGCCAGCTCATCGTGAACCACCTGAACCTCGTTCGCTTCCTGGCGGCGAAGTTCAACAACCGCGGCGAGCCGCTGGAGGACCTCATCCAGGTGGGCACGATCGGCCTGATCAAGGCGATCGACCGCTTTGAGCCTGACCGCGGCCTTGAGTTCACGACGTACGCCACGCCGACGATCCTCGGCGAGATCAAGCGCCACTTCCGCGACAAGGGCTGGTCGGTGCGCGTCCCGCGTCGCCTGCAGGAGCTCTCGTCCAAGGTCAACCATGCGGTCGACCAGCTCACGATGGACCTGCAGCGCCAGCCGACGGTCGATGAGATCGCCGACTTCCTGGGCGTCTCGCCCGACGAGGTCCTGGAGGCCATGGAGTCGGGGGAGGCGTACACGTCCGTCCCGCTGGAGGTCTCGAGCTCCGACGATGACGACAGCACCCTCTCCGTGCTCGACCGCTTCGGCCAGGAGGACGAGGAGCTGAACGCCTCCGACGACCGCATCCTGCTCGAGCGCGTGCTCAAGGACTTCACGCCCAAGGAGCAGGAGGTCATCCGCCTGCGCTTCGTCGACGGCCTCACGCAGGCGGAGATCGCCGAGAAGCTGGACGTCTCGCAGGTGCAGGTGTCTCGTCTGCTTCGTCGGACGCTGCGGCGGATGCAGGAGAAGATCTCCCCCTCGTCGGTGGAGACCGCGTAGCGGCGTGAGTGTGGCCGCTGGCAGGGGCGTCGCGCAGGTGATGGGACACAACGGGGGAAGGGCTTGCATGAAGGGCGTCGAGCAGGTCGGCCAGGAACCGAATCGATCGCAGGCGGGCGATTGCGTGCGCGGGCAGGCCGAGCCCCTGACCGGCGTCGCGGCCGCCCGCCAGTTCGTGCGCGGCGCGGCGCGCAGGCTCACGCTGCCCGAGCGCCTCAGCAAGTATCAGGCGCGCTTCTATCGCGTCTGGAGCTACATCGGCATCGGCGCGATCATCATGTTCGTGTTCTGGCTCGCCGATCACGTGTCGGACGCCATCTTCGTGCTCGTGCTGGGCAGCGTGCTCGCCTTCATCTACGCGCCGATCACCAACGCGCTGGAGCGCCGGTTCCACGTCCCGCGCTTGCTGGGCACGTTCGTGGGCCTCGCGCTCGTCATCGCGTTCTTCGTCATGCTGATCGGCCTCATCATCCCGCTGCTGAGCCGGCAGCTCGTCGGCATGCTCCAGTCCATGCCGACCTACATAGACATGATCTCCAACGCGTGGAACGACCTGAACGCGTTCCTCGGCTCGGAGCCCGACGGCGTCGTGCAGAGCTTCATCATCTCGATCCTCGACAACCTCGCGAGCCAGGTGACGAAGATGACGAGCGGCGTCGCGCAGAACGCGGCCGCCGGCGTCTTCAGCGGCGTCTCGAGCATCGTGACGACCGTGATCGACGTCTTCATGGCGTTCGTGCTTTCGTTCTGGCTCGCGAAGGACTTCCCGGGCATCGAGAGCGAGATCTCCACGGTCGTCGGCCCGCGCCGCGGCGAGGACTACCGCATCATCACGACGGTGTTCTCGCGCTCGCTGTCCGGGTACCTGAAGGGCCTCATCATCAACTCCGCCTGCACGGGTGTCATCGCGGGCGTGGGCTACTGGCTGCTCGGCGTGCCGTACGCGACGCTGCTCGGCCTCATCACCGCCATCCTCAACATCATCCCGTACGTCGGCCCCTGGACGGGCGGCGCGCTCGCGTTCCTCGTGGGCATCTCCGTCGGCCCGATGCCGGCGATCCTCTCGATCGTCGTGACCGTTGCGGCGCAGCAGTTCACGGACAACGTCATCTCCCCGAAGGTCATGCAGGCGGCCGTCTCGCTGCACCCCGCGCTCGTCATCGTCGCGATGCTCGCGGGCGCGGCGCTCGGCGGCATCGGCGGCATGATCGCGGCCGTGCCCCTGACCGCCGCCTTCAAGGGCGTCTTCGTGTACTACTTCGAGAAGAAGACGGGCCGGCAGCTCATGAGCAAGAACGGCATGCTGTTCCGCGGCGAGACGTTCACCGACGAGCACGGCAACCCGCGCCCGGCCTGCGACGCGCTCGGCTTTGACATCACGGGCGACGAGGGCGTGCCCGAGCGCATCCGCACGGCGATGGCCGCGGCCTCGGTGCCCGAGGAGGCGCGCGCCGGTCACGCATCGGCCGCCGACGACGGCCGCGCGACTGCCGCCGAGGCCGACGATGCGGCGGCGACAGACCCACGGTCCTCTCGATAGGCTCGCCGCGTCACCGATTCGTCATGATACGACGTGTTTTGCATGGCACTCCGTCCTCGCGGCGACGCCCCTCGGCGTCGCGCGGGGGAGGAGTGCTATGCTTTTGCGCCGAGTGAATCGCAGGCAACGCGTGGGGGCGGGTCGGCCGGACGGCACGGCCCGCGCGCCTGACGTGCGGGGCTGCAGACAGCCCGACGAGCGAAGGAGTCCGTCAGTGAAATCGTCCGAAATTCGAGAGTCGTTCCTCACGTTCTTCGAGGAGAAGGGCTGCCGCCGCGTGGCGTCCTCCTCGCTGATCCCCGACGACCCGTCGCTTCTGCTCGCCAACGCGGGCATGAACCAGTTCAAGCAGTACTACCTCGGCAAGAAGACGATGCCCGAGATCGGCGCGACGTCGTGCCAGAAGTGCCTGCGCACCAACGACATCGACAACATCGGTCATGACGGCCGTCACCTCTCGTTCTTCGAGATGCTTGGCAACTTCTCGTTCGGCGGCTACACCAAGCGCCAGGCCTGCGAGTGGGCGTTCGAGTTCATCACGAGCCCGAAGTACCTGAACCTGCCGCTGGAGAAGCTGTACTTCACGATCTACACCGAGGACGACGACGCCCACGACATCTGGCGCGAGATCGGCGTGCCGGAGGACCACATCTCCCGGCTCGGCGAGGAGGACAACTTCTGGGCGGCCGGCCCGACCGGCCCCTGCGGCCCGTGCTCCGAGATCTACTACGACCAGGGCCCCGAGGTCGGCTGCGGCCGCCCCGACTGCAAGCCGGGCTGCGACTGCGACCGCTTCCTGGAGTTCTGGAACCTCGTGTTCACGCAGTACGACCGTCAGGAGGACGGCTCCTTCGTGGACCTGCCGCACCAGAACATAGACACCGGCATGGGCCTGGAGCGCATCTCCGCCATCACGCAGGGCAAGTCCACCAACTACGACGGTGACATCCTGAGCGGCCTCATCGCGACCGGCGAGCGCCTGACCGGCCTGACGTACGGCGCCGACGAGAAGGCGGACATGTCGCTGCGCATCCTCGCCGACCATGCGCGCGCCGTCACCTTCATGATCGGCGACGGCATCCTGCCGTCCAACGAGGGCCGCGGCTACGTCCTGCGCCGCCTGCTGCGCCGCGCGATCTACCACGCGCGCATGCTCGGCCTGGAGGGTCACTTCCTCGGCACCTACATCGACCAGGTCATCCAGACGATGGGCGGCTTCTACCCCGAGATCGTGCGCAACGCCGAGCTCATCCACCGCATCGCCGAGGCGGAGGAGGACCGCTTCTCCGCGACGCTGCGCACCGGCCAGGCGTACCTGGACGAGGCGCTCGCGGCGCTGCCCGCCGGCGCGACGCTCGGCGGCGACGTCGCCTTCAAGCTGCACGACACGTACGGCTTCCCGATCGACCTCACGATCGAGGCCGCGCAGGCCGCCGGCCACGGCGTTGACGAGGAGGGCTTCGCCGCCGCGATGAACGAGCAGCGCGAGCGCGCCCGCGCCCAGGTCAAGGACGTGGTGTGGGGCAAGTTCGACACGGTCTGGGTCGCCCTGTCCGACAAGCTCGGCGCCGACGAGTTCGTGGGCTACGACCAGGACTCCTGCGAGACCCGCGTCCGCGCGCTCGTCAGCGGGGACGCCGCCGTCGACGAGGCGACCGAGGGGCAGAAGGTGGACGTCCTGCTGGCGCAGACGCCCTTCTACGCCGAGATGGGCGGCCAGGTCGGCGACACCGGCATGATCGAGGGCGAGGGCTTCAAGCTGCAGGTCCTCGGCACCACGAAGGCCGAGAAGGTGCTGACCGTGCACCACTGCCAGGTCCTGGCGGGCACCGTGACGACGGGCGACGACTGCACGGCGACCATCGACGTGCAGCGCCGCGCGCGCATTCGCCGCAACCACACCGCGACCCACATCCTGCACGCCGCGCTGCGCCAGGTCCTCGGCACGCACGTGAACCAGGCGGGCTCGCTCGTGGAGCCCAACCGCCTGCGCTTTGACTTCACGCACTTCCAGGCCATGACGCCCGCCGAGATCACCGAGGTCGAGCGCATCTGCAACGAGAAGATCATGTCCGACCTGCCCGTGACCACGCGCGTCTGCGGCATCGACGAGGCCCGCGCGTCCGGCGCGACGGCGCTGTTCGGCGAGAAGTACGGCGACACGGTCCGCGTCGTGGACGTGCAGGGCTTCTCCCGCGAGCTCTGCGGCGGCACGCACGTGCGCCACACCTCCGAGATCGGCCTGCTGAAGATCGTCTCCGAGGGCTCAGCCGCCGCGAACACGCGCCGCATCGAGGCAGTGACCAGCTTTGACGCCCTGCGGGTCCTCAACGACCGCTCCGCCGCTCTTGACGAGGTCGCCGCGGCGCTTCGCGTGCCGGCGCGCGACGCGGTCGCCAAGGCCAACGAGCTCGTCGAGGAGGTCAAGGCCTACCAGGACGCCGAGCGCAAGGCGCGCCGCGAGGCGGCGGCCGAGAAGGTGTCCGGCGCGCTGGAGAACGTGCTGAACGCCGGCTACCCCCTGGTGGTCGCCAGGATCGACGGCCTTGACGCCGAGGGCCTCCGCGGCGAGTGGGACCTTATTCGCGACAGGCTCGCCGCGCCGGGCGCCTGCGTGCTCGGCAGCGTGACGCCTTCCGGGTCGCCGCTGCTGCTGGCGGCCGGCACCGACGAGGCTGTCGCGGCGGGCTTCAACGCTGGCAAGGTCATCAAGACGATCGCGAAGGCCATCCTGGGCGGCGGTGGCGGCCGCCCGCAGATGGCGCAGGCCGGCGGCAAGAACGCCGACGGCATCGACGACGCGCTCGCGCTCGCACGCGCCGAGCTCGTGAAGGCGTAGGAGATGCGCGTCCTCGCCCTGGACATCGGGGAGAAGCGCGTCGGCGTCGCCTTCGCGGACACCGCCATCAACGTCGCGATGCCGCTGAAGGTGATGCCCGCCCCTGAGGTGGAGGGCGTCACGCGCACGTTCAGGCGCCTGATCGAGGATTATGAGCCGGAGCTGCTGATATCAGGCCTCCCGCTCTCGCTGTCCGGCGAGCGCGGGAGGCAGGCGACTCGGGTGGAGACGGTCGCGCGGCACGTCGCCGAGACGGTCGGCCTGCCGCTGGAGTTCGTGGACGAGCGCCTGTCGTCCACGCAGGCGAAGCGGATCATGCACGAGCAGGGGATGACGGAGCGCGAGATGCGGGGTAAGCTTGACAGCGTGGCGGCCTCGATCTTCCTGCAGTCGTGGCTGGACAGGCAGAGCATCCTTGCCTCGGAGGACGAATCTTCGGAGGACGAATGAGTCTCAAACCGATCGACCCGCGCATGCTGAAGGACCCCGAGGAGAGCACCGAGGAGTTCGCGACAGGCGCGACGGCCATGCACCACTACGAGAACGTGAAGGTCGCCGCCCATGAGGAGGCGTCCAAGCGCAAGCACGTGCTGTGGCTGGTCGTCGCGATCCTCGCGGTCGCGCTCGTCGCCATCGGCACGACGGTCGTCATCCGGCACTTCCAGACGCAGAGCGTGGCGGGCGTGGAGGCAGGCACGCCGGTGACGGTGACCATCACCTCCGGCTCGGGCGACGGCGATATCGCCCAGCTGCTGCAGTCCGCCGGCATCATCGACAGCACGAAGAGCTTCATGGAGGCGGTGAGCAAGGCGAACGCGGACGGCAAGCTCAAGGGCGGCACGTACACGATCGCGGCTGGCAGCGACCCGAGCGACGTCGTGGCGGCGCTCATGAAGGGCCCGGACACGGTGAAGCTCACGATCGCCGAGGGGCTCACCGTCCAGCAGACGGCGGACAAGGTCCAGGATACCCTGGGCATCCCCGCAAGCGACTTCCTCGCGCAGGCGAAGGCGTCCAACTACGTCACCGACTACCCGTTCCTCGCCGGGGCGTACGACGACTCGCTGGAGGGCTTCCTCTTCCCGGAGACGTACAGCTTCTCCGGCGGCGAGACGGCTGACGACGTGATCCGCGCCATGCTCGACCAGTTCAAGTCGGTCATCTCCACGATCGACCTGACGACGGCGACGCAGGGCGGCGTCACGCTGAACGAGTACCAGATTGTCGTGCTCGCCTCGCTCATCGAGCGCGAGACCGCGGTGAGCTCCGAGCGGCCGCTCGTCGCCTCGGTCATCTACAACCGCCTGAACGCCGGGATGTACCTGCAGATCGACGCGGCGATCGCCTACGCGCTCAACAAGACGGGCCTGCTCACCGAGGCCGACCTGCAGGTGGACTCGCCGTACAACGTATACACGAACCACGGGCTGACGCCGGGGCCGATCTGCTCGCCGTCCGCCGAGTCGATCAGGGCCGCGGCCGCGCCCGCCGCGACGGGCTACTACTACTACGTCGCCTCAAGCGCCCTTGACGGCACGCACGTCTTCTGCGAGACGGACGAGGAGTTTGAGGCGGCGCGCGAGGCGTACAACGCCGCGATGGGCATCGGCTAGGCATGTGATCGCGCTCCCCACGTGTGCGGGGGACGCGCGGGGCGTCGCGCCACGCGACGCGCGTCGAGGAAGTGGGGGACGGGTGATGGCGCCGGTCGCCGGGGGAGTCGTGAGCGCACGAGTCCTCCTCGCGATCGGCGCCATCCTCGTCAACGCGCTGTTAGGTCTCAGCGACGCGCGGACGCGCCGGCTGCCCGACGGTCTCGTCGGCGCGCTCGCGCTGCTCGGCTTGGCCGACGCCTCGCTTGCCGCGCTCGGCGTCGGCGCCCCCGCGCCACTTGTCACCCGCGTCGCGTGGGCGCTCACCGCGCTCTGCGCGCTGACGGCGGCGGAGCTCGCGTGGCGCCGGCTGCGCGGCGTGGCGGGGATCGCGGGCGGAGACGTGAAGATGATCGCCGCGATCGCGCTGTGGGCAGGGCCCGACGTCGCGCTCGTCGTGGGGGCCGCCTGTGCCGTCGCCTCCCTCGTGGCGCTCGTGCGCGGCGCGCGCACGTTCGCGCTTGGGCCGTACCTCGCGGTTTTTAGCTGTTTGCAGCTCGTTCACACGCTTGTGAACATCGCCGTGTAAGATGGGTCCCGTACGAGATGGAGATCGTGAACTGTCAATCGCGTGTGTGGACCTGATCGTCATGAGTGTGCCTCAGCCTTCGGATAGGTGCGTCGCCGCATGCACCCCGCCCACCCGCCTCACGAGCGGGTACACCTGTCATAGCGGGTGTGACCATATCTTCTTCATCGGCTTTCTCGGGGCCGGCAAGTCAACGCTGGCGCGCAACCTGGGCGCGCTGTTCAATCGCCGCCACGTGGACACCGATCGCATGGTCGTGCATCATGAGCACGCGAGCGTCGCGCAGATCTTCGCCCGCATCGGCGAGCGGGGGTTCCGCGACCTTGAGGTGGACGCCCTGCGCTCTCTGCGCACGCAGAAGAGCTACCTCGTGTCGTGCGGCGGCGGCATCGTGGAGCGCCCCGAGAGCGTCGCCCTGATGCGCTCCATGGGCAAGGTCGTGTTCCTGGACATCGATCTGGACGGCGCCCTCGCGCACATCGCGCACCCTGAGATCCGGCCTGACCTCGGCACCTACGAGCAGGCGCGGGACCTGCTCGCGCACCGCAGGCCGCTGTATGCCAGCGCGGCGGACTACACGATCGACATCAGGGGTATGTCATTCTCCGACGTCGCCTACCTGGTGGGCGACTACCTGTACGAGGTCGGCCTGCTCTAGAGCCGCGGCCGACGCACAAGAGGGGGCGCCTCCGCGGACGAAGGGCCGCAGGTCGCGCCCCACGTCAAAGAGAGGTGTCCCATGGCCGTAAGCGACAGGCTGCACGTCTCGTCCGTGCGGGCGATGATGCACGAGCGCGGGTATGACGCGATCGTCATCCGCAACAACCCCGACATCCGCTGGCTCACCGGCGTGACGCGCGTGCTGGACGACGAGGTCGCGCACACCGTCCTCGTCACGCAGGACGAGCTGCTGCTGCACACCGACTCGCGCTACTTCAACGCCTTCGTGACCAAGCTGGGGGAGAAGTCGGCGTGGACCGTCGACATGGACCCCGTCGGGCACGAGCGCTGGGCCGCCGAGCAGATCGCGAAGCGCTCCTGCCACGTCGTCGCCATCGAGGACACCCTAACCGTCGGCTTCCTGGAGGGCCTTGAGCACGCGATCTCGCAGGCGTCCGCCGCCTGCCTGCTCCCGCGCCTGCACGGCGACATCACCGAGATGCGCGCGGTGAAGGACGACGACGAGGTCGCGCGCATGCGCGCCGCGCAGGCGACCACGGACGACGCCTACGACTTCATGTGCACGAGCATCCGCCCCGGCAAGACCGAGCTGCAGCTGCGCGCCGAGCTGGACAACTACATGCTGAGCCATGGCGCCGACAGCCTGGCGTTCGACACGATCGTCGCCTCCGGCCCCAACACGGCGAACCCGCACGCCCAGCCGAGCGGCCGCGTCGTCGAGAAGGGCGACTTCGTCCTCATGGACTTCGGCGCGGGTCTGAACGACTACAAGAGCGACATGACCCGCACGGTCGTCGTCGGCGAGCCGAACCAGGGGCAGCGCGACCTCTACGACCTCGTGCGCCGCGTGAACGAGGCGTGCGAGGCGTACCTCAAGCCCGGCGTCGTCGGGCACGAGGCGCACGAGCTCGCCGTCAAGATGATCACCGACGCGGGCTTCGGCGACTACTTCAAGCACGGGCTCGGCCACGGCGTCGGCGTGGAGATTCACGAGCAGCCGCGCCTCAGCAGGCTTGACGGCCACACGCTCGTCCCGGGCAACGTCGTGACGGTCGAGCCGGGCGTCTACCTGCCCGGCCTCGGCGGGGTGCGCCTGGAGGACTTCGGCGTCATCACCGAGACGGGCTACGACGTCTTCACACAGTCGTCGCACGAGCTGCGCGTCGTCGGGCGCTAGGCGCCGCGGGGGGCGACGCTCCCGTTGCCGGGGCGCTCGAATCTAGAGATGCTCTGGTGACGCGCGCCGGCGGGTTGTGCGCCCTCTGAGCGCACGGTAGTATTCAAACGTTACGGTTCGTAGCATCAATGCGCAGGCATACGATTCGAAAGGTTCATCCGTGACTACTCTCGGCATCAATGATCTCAAGGCCGGTCTCGGCGTCAACATCAACGGCAAGGACTGCGTGGTCCTGGAGGCCCAGCACGTCAAGCCTGGCAAGGGCAACACCTACGTCCGCACCAAGTATCGCGACATCCGCACCGGCCGCGTGAACGAGCAGAACTTCCAGCAGTCCGCGAAGTTCGAGAGCGTCCTCATGGAGACCCGTGAGATGCAGTACCTGTACAACGACGGCGTCCACTACTGGTTCATGGACAACGAGACCTACGAGCAGACCCCCGTCTCCGCGGACGTCATCGGCGATCAGGTGCAGTTCCTCAAGGAGAACGACGTCTGCCTCATGAACTACGCGAACGGCGTGCTCTACCAGGTGCAGCCGCCCATGTTCATCGAGGTCGAGATCACCGACACCGACCCGGGCTTCAAGGGCGACACCGTCCAGGCCGGCACCAAGCCCGCCACCATCGAGACGGGTGCGACCATCCAGGTCCCGATGTTCCTGAACGTCGGCGACAAGATCAAGGTCGATACGCGCGAGGGCAAGTACATCTCCCGCGTCTAGTCAAGAACGCATGGCAGCAGGGACCTGGCGGATTCGCTCCGTCGGGTCCCTTTCGTTTGGGGCGCAGACGGTGAGCGCGCGGCGGCACCGTGCGTGACCCTCGCGGACGCGAGGCTCCGGACACGACGCGAGGGGCGGTGCGCATGGCGCGCTTTGGCATGGAGGACACGGGGAAGCGGCCGGGGCTTCTCGGGCAGATCGCGGGATTCGGCGTCGTCGGCGTGATTGCCTTCGTCATCGACTACGGCCTCATGATCCTGCTCACCGAGGCCTTTCACGTGCCGTACCTGCTGAGCACGACGATCTCGTTCGTCGTGTCGCTCATCTTCAACTACCTGATGAGCATGCGGTTCGTCTTCTCGCACAAGGACGGCATGAGCCGCCGTCGCGAGTTCGTGATCTTCGTCGTGCTCTCCGTGATCGGCCTCGCCATCAACGACCTGCTCATGTGGCTCGGCACCGACATCGTCGGCGTCGTGTATTACGTGACGAAGTTCTTCGCCACCGCCGTCGTCATGGTCTGGAACTTCGTCACGCGCAAGATCTTCTTGGACGGGTCACGCGACGCGAAGCGCTAGGCACACCGGTCTGCTTGCTCGCGACATCCGCCTGAGACCC
>CACZRK010000032.1 GCA_902783515.1 uncultured Coriobacteriaceae bacterium
CCACGCCCCAGTGGAGCACGCCCACGAACAGCGCGTCCAGGACCATGTTCAGCACGCCGGCCAGCACGGTGACGGCAAAGCCGAGCCGCGGCTTGCCCGCCGTCATGAACAGCGCCTGGAACATGTACTGCAGCACGTACCCGGGCAGCGAGATCATGTTCATGCGCCCGTAGAGCACCGCGGTGCCCAGCATGTCCTCGCTGGCGCCGAGCAGGCGCGCGATCGGCTCCATGAGGATCGCACCGAGCGAGGCCGCGATGACGCCGACGACCGCGGCGACGCACACGACGAGCGTGAAGTAGCCGTTCGCGCGGCGCTCGTCCCCCTCCCCGAGCGTCTTGGCGATCAGGGCGCTGCCGCCCGTGCCGAACATGAAGCCGAAGCTCCCGAGCAGGAACGCGACTGGCAGGATCAGGTTCACCGCGGCAAACGCCGTCTTGCCGACGAAGTTTGAGATGAAGAAGCCGTCGACAATGCCGTAGATCGAGGTGAACACCATCATGGCGATCGCCGGCAGCGAGTATGCGATCAGGCCGGCCATCGACCGGTGCCTGCCGAGGTCGGCGTCGACGCTCGCGTCACCGGCACCGCCCGCGCCCCTGGCGCCCGTGGCGTCCGCGGCGCCCGCAGTCTCCTTCATGTCCTTCGTTCCCCTGAGGTCCTTGACGTCCTTGCCGTCGGCACTCATGCCGCCCATTCTCTACCCCCATGCTCGCGTGTTATGCTCGCGCGCCGTCACTGGCGCCGTCGTCCGCGCCACGATCCCGGATCGCCGCGGGGACGCCCATGCGCTCAAAGCGCTCGCGCATCGACGTCACGTAGCGGCGCAGCAGCGCGAGGAACGTCTCGCGCCCGCCGCGCGACATCTCGCCCATGACCGCCAGCTCGGCGTCGACGACCGGGCCGATTGCGGCCTGCGCGACCCGCTGACCCTCGTCGGTGAGGAAGACCCGCGTCTGCCGGCCAGGCCCCGGCTCCATGCGCACGAGTCCCTCGCGCCGCAGGCGCTGCACGGTGGAGTTCACGGTCTGCTTGTTGGCGTAGCAGCGGTCGCACAGCACGCGCTGGCTGCACCCCTGCCCCTCCGCGTACAGCGCGTAGAGCACGTCAAACGTCCCCGCCGGCATGCCGAGGTCATGGGCGCGCGTGTCGTAGAGGCTCTCGAACGCGCGGATCGCAGAATTGAACTCCCGGATCGCCCGACGGTCGTCCTCCGTGATCGTCGGCGCGTCCGTCGCGGCGTCCGCGGTCTTCTGTGCGTCGGTCGCGCCCATGCGCGGTCGCCTCCCGTCCGCGCGCGGCGGGCGCGCGACTCATATGTCCGAAATCATACTTACGTGTATGTCCGAAATCATACTCGCTGAAACGCAGCGGCGCAAGCAGGCGGGTACTTCCACAAAAAGGACGCCGCGAGAACGCCCGTGAGCCGGGCATCCCCGCGGCGTCCGTGCGCGCGGCTGGTGTGACGCGTGACCTGGTGCGGCCGGCAACGACGGCGGGAGGCCGTCGGCGGCGTGCCATGGCCTCTGGACGTGCTAGGCCTTCCTGACGTCGTCGCTCGCGGTCGCGGGAGCGTCGGTCGTGGCGGCGGTGGTCGCGTTCGAGGTCGCAAGGGGCGTGCCGTCCGCGCCCAGGCCGTTCTCGGCGCGGAAGCGCTTGAGGTTGGAGTTGTAGCGCATCTGGACGAGCTCAAGGATCAGGCCGAACGCGAGCGCGCAGTAGACGAGCAGCTTCTCCAGCTCCATGCCGGCCACGTGGATGCCGGTCGCGATGCCGAGGCCCTCGGTCACGAGCAGCGCGCCGATGGCGACGATAAACGAAAGCGCGAGGATCTTGATCTCGGCGTGCGAGTTGATGAAGTTGGAGACCTGATCGATGAAGAGCATCATCAGAATGACGGCGAGCATGACGGCGATGATCATGACGATCAGGTGGTCGGCGAGGCCGACGGCGGTGATGACGGAGTCGATGGAGAAGACGACGTCCATGGCCATGATCGTGCCGATCGCGCGGCCGAGGCCGATCTGGCGCGCCTTCTCGTGGTGCTCGCTGAGCTTGGCGCGCTCCTCCTCCAGGCCGAGCATGCCGCGGATCTCGGAGACGCCCTTCACGAGCAGGTAGGCGCCGCCGATGAGGAGCACGAGGTCGCGCACCGAGACGCCGTGCACGTAGAAGCCGAGGTCGATCGTGAACAGCGGACTGGTCATGTGCACGAGCAGCGACGCGAAGCTCAGGAAGATGATGCGCATGACAAGCGCGCCGAGCAGGCCGAGCTTGCGGCCGATGTGCTGCTTCTCGGGGGGCAGGCGGTCGGTGGTGATCGTGATGAACACGAGGTTGTCCACGCCGAGCGCGATCTCCAGGAAGATGAGCGTGAGCATGGTCACCCACGTCTGCGCCTCGAGGAAGATGGAGAGATCCATGGTGCGTGCGTCCTTTCGTCGTCATCTGTGCGGTGTGGTGCCGTGCGACGTGCCGTGCGCGTGCGCGGGGGCGACGCGATCGACGACCTCCATGCGTGGCGCGCGGTCGCGCATGAAAAAAGACCCGCGGCCATCGGATCTGCGTTGATCCAGTGGCCGCGGGTCTTGTCGTTTCAGATGGGCCAGGCGGCATGCGCCGCCATGATGTTGGCTTGCATCACGCGCGTCGACGTACGGCGCGCGCCGCTACTCCCCCGAGGTTGCCTAGCGTCATTGTGCCCAAATCCGCGGTCGTCAGACACCGCCCGCCGTCGGCACACGAAACGTCCAGCGCGCCTGACGGCGGCGCCGCGGACGCTACCAGCGGTCGCGCGACTCGCCGCGCCAGACGCGGCGGTCCTCCCGACCGGTCCCCTCGCCCCTGCTGCCGCGCTCGTAGAGCGGCGTGCCCATGAGCCTGCCGCGCCTGCCCTTCTCGGTGGACGCCTCCACCTTGCGGATCACCAGTCCGTCGCGCTTCTCGTTGTAGGACGCGATCACGCGACACGAGGAGCCGCCGCGCGCGTACTCGGTCATGATGGCGCGCGAGGGGTAGCCGCCCTCGTCGTAGTCGAGCATGACGGAGAGCGAGTCGGGCGATCCCGGCGCGGTCGAGGTCTCGATGCACAGGCGCACCGGGAACGGGTTGCGGTCGCCGTACTCGTCGTACGGGATGAGCTCGACGTGCGTGAAGCCGTTGCCGCTGCGGGGCACCTCCATCTGGATCCCGTCCACGTAGCCGAACTCGTGCCTGGACAGGCGGCCGGCATGGTCGAGAAGGTCGTTCACGAGGCAGACCGCGTCGTAGAGCTCGTCGAGCTCCGGCGAGCGGCCCCACGGGTCCGCCGGTGCGCCTGCGTCTTCGGCGGCAGGAGCGGCAGGGATCTCGGCGTCGGCGGCGGGGTCCTCGACGTCAGCGGCACCCTCGCCGTCGGCGTCAGGCGCGTCACCGTCCTGGTCGACGGCATCGCCGTCAGCCTCGGCGCTGGCGGCGGACATGTCGGCATCCTCGACAGGCGCAGCGGGGTCCTCCTCGCTGACAGAGGGCTCGGTGGCGCCGGCGGAGGACTCGGCCGGGTCGGAAGGAAGCTCGGCCGGATCGACGGGAGTCTCGGTGGCGTCGGCGGGAGACTCGGCCGTCGCCTCGTCGGGCGCGACGCCTGCGGGGAACGCGAAGATCACGCGCTCGACGCCGTTCTTGCGCACGGTCACCACGGGCAGCAGGCCACCCACGCCGAGCGGGAACGGCCGGTCGTGCTCGTCGACGGGCAGCACGTACCGCCTGCCCGACACGTCCACCCGCTCATGTCCGTACGCGGCGTTGCTTCCCAAGAGCTCCATGCGGCATCCCCTCTGCTCGATCGTTGCGGTGACCGCCTCGTCTCCCGCCGTGCCCTCGTCATGGCCGATCACCGCCATGGGCAACAGGCGCCGTGGTCACCCGTGACCGCTCGTGACTGCCCGTGACCCGGACTACTCGTGGCTTGACGCCTCGCGCAGCTGCTCGCGCAGCTCCGGGGCCAGGGCGAGGCCGCGGCGGTCCGCCTCGTCGGTGAGCGCGACGAGCTCCATGATGGCAGCCACGTCGTAGACGTCCGCGTTCGCCTGCTCGACCGCAAGCTCGATCTCCCAGATCAGTTCGTCATCGGTCAGCGTCGCCAGCATGCCATCCCTCGCCTCGCACTCGTGTCCTTTGCCGCCTATGGTGCCAGACGCCGGCGTCCCCGGCGTGGAGAGCGCGTTCTTTCTCGGATCGGCATGGCGCGCTGGCGCCGGGGGGGGTTGCGCCGCGTCGGAAACGACGCGCTGGACAGAGGATGCGCCCTCGCTCCGCAGCCAAACACACGACACCGTCAGGCCGAGCCGAGAAACACGCCCGGCTGCCTCACGTCGGCGAGACACGGGCCGTCACTTGATTTTTCCATCGCACTCCTCCGAACGCTCGGAGACCGCCCCTTATCGAGACAGTTTGCCCTGCTCGTCGATCACGTCCCTGATGGTGCGGTACGCGGGTTTCGCGAAGAGCGAGGCAATCTCATCCTCGCAGCTCAGGGCCCTCGCGACGCGCACGAGCGACTCCAACGAGACCTGGCCGGTCTGCTCGAAGCGTCGCAGCGACCCCAAGCTCACGCCTGACCTTGACGCCAGCTGCTCCTGCGTCATGCCGAGGGCCCGCCGGCGCGCCTTCGCGCGCGAGCCGACCTGGGCTATGACGCTAGCGGGTGGCGTGAGTGACTTCAGCTTGGACAAATTGCTCATATATGCTCACTTTCGTCTATAAGAGAGCCATATTACTCATATATTAGCATTTTGTCAGACACTGATCGGGCCTGATGCCAGAACGCAGAGCGTGCTCCCTGGCGCAGGGCGCCTATCGACGCTCCGAGTGCGGTTCCAGTCGGAGGCGACGGGTGTGGCCCGCACGCCGCGAACGCATGCGCCCGGCGGCGAAATCACAGTCGCCACCGGGCGTTTAGACATTATGGGTGGGATGGCGAGACCCCGTGCCGCCGGACGCGGCTCGACGACGGGTCGGCCGCTCGAACGCCGCGCGCCCTACGACACGCAGGCCGCCAGTGCCTCGCTCAGCATCGGGTCCTCCGCGCTTGAGGTCATGCCGGACGCCGTGCGGGCCGCCGCACTCGGGGGCACGCACGGGGACGTGCCGGCGGTCTCGTCCTCGGCATCCTCAACCTCGATGCTCTCGATCATGAACTCCATCCCCGAGCGGAGGCTGAACCCGTCGCGGGCGTGGCAGTCGGGGCACGCCCAGCCGCGCGGGTCGCGGTGGTCCACGCGAAAGACCGCGCCGCAGGCGCCGCAGGCAAGGCGCGCAGGCACCACGTTGATGAGGACCTCGGCGTCCGCGGCGATCGTGTCGCGGGCGAGGTAGCGGAACAGCGGGGGCACGTACTCCACCACGACGTCGTGCAGCTCGCCGATGCTGAGGCGAACCTTGCTCACCCGCGCGACGTCGCCGCCGCGGCAGGCGTCCAGCACGACGTCCACGATGTCCCTCACGAGCGACATCTCATGCATCCCAGCCACGCTCCCCCGTCGTCGGCGCGAAGGCAGCGGCCTCTCGGCGACCGCCGCCTGTCGTGACCTGCCCGCCGCCGCCCGACGGACAAAGCCGACGGGCGGCGGTCATGGCCTGTCCCTACCAGATGTAGCCGTTCTCAAAGCGGTCGGCGGCGA
>CACZRK010000033.1 GCA_902783515.1 uncultured Coriobacteriaceae bacterium
CGGCGAACGTGGTCGTCGCATCGCTGCAGGCCCGCGAGCTCGCGGGGATCTCGAACGCCCTGGGACCGGCGACGCGGCTCGTGCCCGCGTTCCCGCTCATGATCATCGGGTTCGCGCTGCTCGCCGCCGTCGGCATCGCCTGCGAGGCGCGTGCGCTGCGCCGTCTCGCGCGCGTGCCGAAGCCTGAGTCGGTGCAGGAGACGCCGGCCCCGCGCGCGACGGACGCGCTGCTGCTCGCCGGCACGCTCGCCGTCTTCGCCGGGATCCTCCTGCTGCGCCTCGCGTTCTACATGTCGCACATGACCGCGGGGTTCGGCGCGTAGGCGCCCGCAGGTCTCCCCATGGGCCCGCGGGCGCCCCTCGTGCGCTACGCCTGGATGCCGACGAGCTCGGCGGCGTTCACGATCGCGCCGTCGGCCGCGTCCCACGCCTCGGCCCCCGCCGGCTCCGTCAGCACGACGTTCGGGCCGGTCTGCGACGGGTCGGGCAGCGGCGCGATCGCCGCGAGGTCGCCGTGGGCGGCGCGCAGGTCCTTGATCTCGCCGAACGCGAGGGCGCGCTGCGGGCACGCCTCCACGCACACGGGCTGGCGCCCCTCAGCGACGCGGTCCGCGCAGCCGGTGCACTTGACCATGTGGCCGAGCTGCCCGTCCACGTGCGGGGCGCCGTAGGGACAGGCCATGGCGCACGCGCCGCACCCGATGCACGTGTCGTCATTCGGCAGCACGAGGCCGGTCTCCTCGTCCTTGTGGACCGCGCCCACGGGGCAGGCGGCGGTGCACGCCGGGTCGTCGCAGTGGTTGCAGGCGACGGAGAGGTAGTAGGTGAACGAGCTCGTCGTCCAGCAGTCGTCGGCGTCACGCTCCCACGAGCCGCCCTCGTACTCGATCACCTGGCGGTTCGCGATCTCGCTCGGCAGGTCAAAGCGGTCCTTGCAGGCCAGCACGCATGTCTTGCAGCCGGTGCAGCGCGTGCCGTCAAAGTAGAAGCCGTACTGGGTCATGTCATCCTCCAGGCTCTCGGGGACGCGCCGGCCGACGCGCGCACGCATGGGCGCGGGTGCGACGACGCGGTGCCCCGCATCGTTTCTCGACGTCCTACGCCCGCGCGATCTGGACGTGCGCGGTGTTCTGGCCGGTCCCCTTGCCAACCGCGATGGCGTGGCGCGAGGAGAGGGTGTTCACGCAGCCGCCGGCGTCAACGCGGTCGCCGTCCATGTCGGCGTCGTGCCAGGCGCCCTGCGGGATGGCGACGGCGCCCGGGATGATGCGGTTCGTCACGCGGGCGGGGATGCGGATGGCGCCCTGCGCGCTGCTGACGAGCAGCTCGTCGCCGTCGGCGATGCCGCGCGCCTCGGCGTCAATCGGGTTCACCCAGGCGTTGTGCGGATGCGCGTCCTGGATGATCCTGTTGTTGGCGTAGGTGGAGTGCGTGTGGGCCTTCGTGTGGTAGACGACCAGCTGCAGCGGGTACGCGTCGCTCTCGGCGTCCGGGCCGTCAAAGCCGGGCACGTACGCGGGCACCGGGTAGATCGCGTCGCCCTCGGCGAGCTCGGACGTCTTGGCGAGCTCGGCGAGCTCGGGGGCGTAGACCTGGATCTTGCCGGTCGCCGTCTTGAGGGGGTTGGCCGTCGGGTCGTCGATGAAGTCCTCGGTCCCGCCGTCGGTCACCGGGATCTGCTCCTTGTAGATACCGTGCGCGAGCGCCTCGTCCCAGCTCGGGAGGTTCGGGACGTCGTCGCGGCACTGGTCGTAGAGCTCGTGGCACCAGTCCTCGCGCGTCTTGCCGCCGTCGGTGAACTCGTCGTACACGCCCAGGCGCCGGGCGAGGTCGGCGCACACCTCGTACACCTCGCGACGCTCGAACTTGGGCTCAGTCGTCGGCTGGCCGAGCCAGATGCCCTCGGAGTTGTTGTTCTCGCCCTGGGACGAGAGCGTCCACGTCTCCTGCGGCGTGAGGTCGGGCAGGATGATGTCGGCGTACTTGCACGAGTCCGTCATGACGACGTCGTAGGCCAGGACGAACTCGCACAGCGACTCGTCGCGCACGATGTCGGTCGTCGCGTTCACGTCGCCGTTCTGGTTGGCGACCATGTTGTTGCCGTAGTTCACGAGGAACTTGATGGAGGAGGGCAGCGCGTCGGCGCCCGTGACGCCGTCCTTTGTCGCCGTGAGCGAGGGGCCGTCCTTGATCGCCTCGGGCCACCGGAAGTTCGGGAACTTGACCGTGACCGGGTTGTCGCCGGTGGGCAGCGTGGGGATCGCAAAGCCGCCGTTGCCCTCGCGGGCGCCGGAGTTCGTGCCGGGCTTGCCGACCTGGCCGACGAGCTGCGGGAGCAGCATGATGGCACGGGCGGCGGAGTCGCCGTTCGTGCGCCGCTGAGGGCCCCAGCCCTGCGCGATGAAGCAGGGCTTCGCCTCGCCGATCTGGTGCGCGAGCTCCACGATGCGCGCCTCGGGGATCTGCGTGACCTTGGACGCCCAGGCCGGGGTCTTCTCGACCATGTCGTAGCCCGTGCCCATCACGTAGGCGTAGTAGCTGCTGTTGGCCGGCGCGCCCTCGGGCAGGGTCTGCTCGTCGTAGCCGACGCAATAGGTGTGGAGGAAGTCAACGTCCACGAGGTCGCTCGCGATGAGCTCGTGCGCGATGCCGGCGACGAGCGCCGCGTCGGTCTGCGGCCTGATCGGGATCCACTCGACGCCCTGGTTCGTCGCGATGTCGCTGCGACGCGGGTCGATGACGATGATCTTGGCGTGCTTCTGCTCGCGCACGACGTTCAGGTCGTAGCCGGCGCCGTCGCCCGCCATGCGCGTGTCGCTCGGGGCGTTGCCGAACAGGACCACGAGCTCGCCCTCCTGGATGGACGAGAACGGGCGCTCGCCCCAGCTGCCGCCGTACGTGTACGGGCGCGCGCCGAAGGACAGGCCGGCGTTCGAGTAGTTGCCGTAGCGGGTGACCTCGCCGCCCAGCAGGTTGAACAGGCGGAAGAAGGGGTTGTTCATCATGAAGTTCTGCTCGACGCCGGAGCACTCCTGGATGAAGATGCTCTCGTTGCCGTACGTCTCGCGGATGCGCGTGAACTCGGAGGCGATCGTGTCCAGCGCCTCGTCCCAGCTGATGCGCTCGTACTGCCCGTCGCCACGACGCGTGCCGGCGACGCGGCGCAGCGGGTAGTTCAGGCGGTCGTCGCCGTTGATCCAGCGACGGATGGAGCGGCCGCGCAGGCAGGCACGCGCCTGGAACCCGCCGAAGGACGGGTCGCCGGTGTTGTCGGACTCGACGTAGGCGATCTCCCCGTCGCGCACGTGGCACTGCAGCACGCACGCGCCGCCGCAGTTCACGTGGCAGTGCGTCCAGACGATGCGCTCGTCGCCGCCGTCCGCCCCCGCGGACGCGTCCTTGGTCGAGGCGTCCTTCTCCGCGGCCAGCGCCCTCGTCGCGAAGGCGCAGCCCGCGTCGGACGCGGCGAGCGCCACGCCCGCCAGCGCCGACGCCCTCACGAACGACCGACGGGATACCTCCGTGCCGCTGCCGTTGCCCATGCCCATGAAGCGTTCCTCCCTCTCATATGACGCGACGTCCCGACGCCCTCGGTGCGCGCCGCGCGATGCATGTGATGCATGCTCGCGCGTCGGGTGTCGTCGCCCTCCCTGCGACTCACGGCACAAATGTAGCCGCCGTGCGTCACTGGCCTGTCACATGATTTCTGGTAACTTCGGCATTCTCGCAGGTACGAAGATTATCGATACGGTCGTCTCCCATTGCGGCGCATCACATGGTAGCAATTGAGCTACCATGTGCAACACGCGGCTGCGCGCCAAGCGGCCGCCTCCCGCCCCTCACGAACCGTAAGGACTCGCCATGCCCCAGACGCTGCTCGGCCTTCTCATTCCCTTCGTCGGCACGACCGCCGGGGCGGCGATGGCGCTGCTCGCCCGTCGCGAGATGAGCCGCGCGCTCAGCCGCCTGCTGACGGGCTTCGCCGCGGGCGTCATGGTCGCGGCGTCCGTCTGGAGCCTGCTCATCCCCGCGATCGAGGGCGCCTCGGAGCTCGGGCGCCTCGCCTTCCTACCCGCGTTCGTCGGGTTCTGGGCAGGCATCGGCTTCCTGCTTCTGCTGGACCACGTGATCCCCCACCTGCACCTCGGCCCGACCGACCAGGAGCCGGAGGGCATGCGCGTCAAGCTGCAGCGCACGACGCTCATGGTGCTGGCCGTGACGATGCACAACATTCCGGAGGGCATGGCGGTCGGCGTGGTCTACGCGGGGTTCCTGACCGGCAGCGCGGGGATCAGCGCCGCCGGGGCGATGGCGCTTTCCATCGGCATCGCGATTCAGAACTTCCCCGAGGGCGCGATCGTCTCCATGCCGCTGCGCGCGGCCGGGCAGAGCCGCGGGCGCGCGTTCCTCGGCGGCACGCTCTCGGGCGTCGTCGAGCCGATCGGGGCCGTCCTCACCATCCTGCTCGCCGACCAGGTGGTCCCGGCGCTGCCCTTCCTGCTGAGCTTCGCCGCCGGCGCCATGCTGTACGTGGTCGTGGAGGAGCTCATCCCCGAGATGAGCGAGGGCGAGCACTCCAACCTGGGCGTCCTCGCGTTCGCGATGGGGTTCACGGTGATGATGGCGCTGGACGTGGCGCTGGGGTAGGCCGCGCGGGCGCGGGCGCAGGCGGGTGCGGGCGGGCGGCACGCAACGCGCTGAGGGTGACCGTCATGCGCGACCGAGTCGCTCACGCCGCCGCAGCCTCGTCGTTCCCGCCAGTCTCGCCGCCGGCGGCGCCGATCGGGTCCACGTCGAGCACCGCCAGCGTGTCGGCGCGGGCGTCCTCGATGGCGCTTTTGATCTCTGCCTCGTACTCGTCGCGGTTCTGCGCCTCGTCCAGCTTGACCAGGGCGTAGTCCACCCCGACGCCCACCGCGGCGCCCGCAACGGCGCCGATTGCGGTGCCAACCGGCCCGCCGATCGAACCGATCACGCCGCCGACAGCGCCGCCAGCGGCCTTGCCGGCGACCTTGCCCGCGGCCTTGCTCCCGACCTTCTCGGTGATCTTCTCGACGAGCTTCTTGGCGAAGGGCTTCTCGACGGCCTTCTCGACCACCTTCTTGCTCACCGCCGCACCTGTGGCGGCGCCGGCACCAGCACCGATGCCGGCGTTGACGGCCGCGCGCGCCGCACGCTCCGTCGGCGCGGTCGGCCCTTGAAGGTCGTCCTGCGTGAGCTGCGTTCGCTGCGACGGCAGCCAGTCGGGGACATCGACCTTGCACGCTTGCAGGCCCTCGTCAAACTCGCGCTGGAGCGCCTCCGCCCGCAGGCAGTAGTCGTCGTACGCGGCGTCAAGCTGCGAGGTGTCAACGCCGGCCATGAGCTGCTCGGCCAGCTGGTCCTTGACGAAGTCCTCGGCGGTGCCGGACAGGGTGCTGGAGACGAGGCCGAAGAGCGTCGCGTAGTCGCCAGGCAGGCTGTAGTACCAGTCCAGGTAGCCGTCGACGTTCGCGAGCTGCGCGTCGTAGGCCTGGTTGATAAGCGGTGCCAGGCTCGCCTCGCCCTCCGCGCGCAGGCGCTCCGACTTGGCGCGGATCTCGGCGCTGAGGTCGTCGTACTTCCGCTGGTCGTAGGTGACGTCGTCGATGGTTCTGACGGCGAGGTCAGCCCCGCGCGACACGTACCCCCTGAGGGCGGTGTACTCCTGTGTCGGGATGAGGACGCGCGCGTAGGCGTAGTCGACCCCGACGAAGGCCGCCACGAGCAGGACCGGCAGGATCGCCGCCGTGGCCAGGTACGCGCGATGCAGGCGGTGGCGGCCCGTCGGCACGGAGCCCGAGGCGGCGGACGTCAAGACGGGCGTCGAGACGGATGTCGAGACAGGCGCGGGCGTCAAGACAGGCGCGGGGGCAGCGGCCGCTGGCTCGTCGGCCTGACCGTCGACGATGGCCGCGGGCTCGCCGGCCTGACCCGCGGCGGCAGCCTGCTCGGCAGCGATGATCTCGGCCTCGACGTCGGGTGTCGTGAGGAACGCCGCCCGCAGCTCCGACCAGCCGTAGGCGCAGGCGCCCAGCAAGCTCGCGACCCCCGCGAAGGCGCTGACGTCAAGCACGATCTGCACCCCGATGCTGAACGGCTGCGAGACTGACGTCAGCCTTGACGCAATGTAGGCCATGAAGCCGTTCTGGTACGCCATCACCCACCCGACGTCGCTCAGGAGGGCGGACGCGGACTCCTCGAGCGGCTGCTGCGACGCCTGCATGGCGTCATAGACGCTGGCGTAGTCGGTGCGCGTCGTGACGACGCAGAAGAGCAGCAGGGCGCAGAGCACCAAGAGCGCGGTCGCGACGGTGCCGCCGCATCTCACCGTGCGTCCGATCACGAAGGGTGGCTTGTACTCGCGGCGCAGGAGCCTCCTCACGAGCGCCACGACGCCCGGGAACAGCACTGCGACGGCAACGACCGGCACCCACTCGAGCACGCCCCACTGCGGAACGCTCACCAGCAGGACGAACGTGAGGAATGCCCCGAGCACGAACGAGAGGATCAGGCTCAGCACGCGCCCCTTGTTGAGTGCGCTCAAGTGCCCCTTGACCTGGTATTCCGCCTGCTTCTGAAGCTTCCTCAGCACACGGTCGTACACGAAGCCCGCCGAGGCGACCAGGCTCAGCGCCGCCCACACGACGCCGACCGCCCATCCGGGCAGCACGCCGGCGAAGCGCTGGAACAGGGCAAGCGCCCCGAGCGCGACGCCGGCCTTGAGATAGTACGCGAGCCACCGTCGCACCGTCGCACGGCGCATCGACGTCCTCGCCGTCCCCGTCGCCTCGGTCACCTCAGTCATACAGCGCTCCTCGCTCTCCGTTCGTCCCCGCGCAGCCGCTACGCCCGCGCCGCCCCGCGCCGGCGGTCGTCAAGCTCCCGGCTCCTCCGCTCGCAGGCGTCGACGAACCGCCGCTCGGCGTCGGTGAGCTCGTGCGTCGCGAGCCACGAGACGCCAACCTCGTAGGGCATCCCCACGAACGGGAGCGCGACGACCGCGTCGTCATCCGCGTACAGGGGCAGCAGCGTCTCGGCCGTGAAGGCGACGCCGCCCTCGCGCGCGAACTGGTGCAGCCAGACCATCTCCGCCGACGTGATGATCTGACGCGGGTGCACGTCAAGCTCGCGCAGCGCGCCCATGAGCAGAGGGTAGTTCTTGAACGTCTCGCCGACCAGCGCGACGTCGCGCCCCTCCAGGTCTCGCACGTCAACGGCGCCGTCATGCGCGCGAGGCGCACGAGGCGCGCGACGGCGCGCGGCGAGCGGGTCATCGCGCGCGACCCAGACGTACCGGTCGCAGTGCGCGAGCGGGATGGTCTTGAACGCCTCGCCGTCGGTCGGCGCGACGGTGAGGCCGATCTCATGGCTGCCCGAGCGCAGCGCGGCCTCCACGTCCATGTCGGGCAGGTCCGTCGTGACCAGCTCGACGTCCGGGTTGTCTCGGCGAAACCCGGGAATGAAGCCCATCCCGAGCAGCCCGAGCGAGCCGATCGCCGCGGCAAGGCGCACCCGCTCGCCGCGGCGCGCGCCCAGGCGGGCAAACGCCTCGTCCAGTCGACGGCGCGAGTCGGCGACCTCCAGGGCATACAGGCGCAACTCCTCCGCGAAGGGCGTCGGCACGAGGCGCGAGGCGTTCGACCCCGGGTCGGTCACCGTCTGAAACAGCGTGACGCCCAGCTCGCGCTCGAGCGCATGGACGCCCTTCGCCAGGCCCTGCGCGCTCATGGGGAAGCACCTCGCCGCGCGCGTGAAGCTGCGACACTCGTACGCCCGCATGAAGTAGTCGAGCTGGCTCGTGTTCATCGACGGCTCCCCCTTGATCGCACCGACCGGCATCGGGCCCGCCCCCTGACGCCGACGCCGTCACCCCGGTTGCACTCGGTCGCAAACGATTGCACTGACCATACCAAACAACCATTCGTACCGCATCTCTGAACTTTTCGTTGTTCGCCTTCCCGCAGCGCGGCATCGTACCGTGCGTGGCGTCGGACGGGCGGCCCTCGCGACGGAGGCGCCGCGACGGAGTCGCCCGGGGATCACAGGGGATACGCCGCGCAGACGGCAGGAAACGACAAGAAGGGGACGAACGATGGAACTCACGCGCAGGAACTTCGTCAAGGCAGCCGGCGCCACCGCAGGTGCCGTCATCGCAACCCAGGCCGCGACGGCGCTTGCCGCCGAGGGCAAGGCCACGAGCGCGAAGGCGGACGCCAAGGCGAGCGCCGCGGGCGACGCCGCTGCGTACGGCATCACGGGCGAGCCCACCACGAGCGACTACGTCGACGCCGCCGCCGAGGGCAAGACGGGCACCATCATCGACTACACGAACGTCGTCGAGGAGGTCGGCGAGCCCGACGAGACCGAGACGCACGACCTCGTCGTCGTCGGCGCGGGCGGCACGGGCCTCGCGGCCGGCATCCAGGCGCTCGAGGACGGCCTGGACGTCGTCGTGCTGGAGAAGAAGGGTCTCGCCGGCGGCACCTTCCCGGGCTCCGAGGGCATGTTCGCGGTGAACTCGCACTGGCAGAAGGAGGCCGGCATCCAGATCGATCCCGACGAGATCATCGGCCGCCTCATGACCTACCACCACTACGTGCCCGACCCCGAGCTCTACCACGTGTTCTTCAACAAGACGGCCGAGACGATCGACTGGCTTGAGAAGGAGGGCGTGGGCTTTCAGGAGGTCGTCGCGCTGGGCGAGTCCGACCCCACCTGGCACCTCTACGCCGGCGAGCGCACCAAGGGCCTGGGCGCCCAGTTCATGGTCAGCTTCATCGACCACGCCGAGAAGATCGGGCTGGACATCCGCTACGAGACGCCGGCCAAGGTCCTCGTGACCGACGCATCCGGCGCGGTGACCGGCGTGAAGGCCGTCGACAAGGACGGCAAGGTCTGGCAGTTCAACGCCAAGGCCGTCATCATCGGCACCGGCGGCTATGCGAACAACATGAACATGATGGCTCAGCTCGCCGAGGTCGACCCGAACAAGATCTGCGCCGCCGGCTCCACGAGCGGCCGTGACGGCGACGGCATCCGCATGGCCCGCCACGCCGGCGCCATCATGGCCCCGGGCGCCGGCACCGCCGCCTGGTACGGTCCGATCCTCTACGGCACGACCTACGGCACGCCCGTCCAGGCCGCGACCTCGCTGCAGCCGGTGCTGTGGATCAACGAGAACTGCCAGCGCTTCGTCGCCGAGGACATGTTCCACCGCAACTTCCCGTTCGCGGGCATGGCGCAGAAGAGCCAGAAGACCGTCTACACGATGCTGACCCAGAAGTTCCTGGACCAGTACGAGGCCGAGGGCGTGCAGCTGCAGGTCGGCGTGTACTGCGAGACGGGCAACCCGCTGCCCACCCTCAAGCAGGACCTGCAGGACCTCATCGACGGCGGCAACGAACACATCTGGGTCGCGGACACCGTCTCCGAGCTCGCCACGAAGGCCGGCCTTGACCCCGAGAAGCTCGCTCGGACGGTCGATGACTACAACGCGATGTGCGACGCCGGCCACGACACCCAGTTTGACAAGGCCGACGAGTTCATGATCCCGCTGAAGGACGAGGAGGGCCCGTACTATCTCTTTGAGGTCCAGAACGGCTACTTCTGCACGGTCGGCGGCATCAAGATCACCACGAAGTGCGAGGCCATGAACCCCGACCGCCAGCCGATCCCTGGCCTGTACATGGGCGGCATGGACGCGGGCGGCTTCTATGGCGACGCCTACGACGCCGGCATCGCCGCCGGCTCCTGCGCCAGCTGGGCGATCAACTCCGGCCGCCTGGCCGAGGAGGCCGCGAAGGCGTTCATCGGGAGGTAGGCGTACGCGACCGCGGCAAGAGCCATCACGCAGCTGGAAGGGGCCCGCACGGCGCAACGCCTGACCGGGCCTCTTCCCGCTCTGTCAAACGAGCGGCACACGTCACGCAGCGCGCCACGACCCTCCCCCGGCGAGACCCCCGGCCGATCACGTCATCCCATGATCCGGCGGCGGTGCAGGAAGAAGTCCGCGGCGCCGATGATCCGGATGCCGTCGACCTGCATCGGATACGAGCCCCTCATGACGACGACGGCCTTCGGGAACGCGTCGTCGATCCTGCGCAGCGGCGCCAGCTCGCGCTCGAGCGTCCGCTCGTCCGACATGTCCTCGGTCACCTGGACGTACGCCCGTGTGCCGTCACGCGTCGCGACGAAGTCGACCTCTGCGTCGCGCAGATGCCCGACCCGCACGTCAAAGCCATCGTACACGAGCTGGGACCAGACCATATTCTCCAACGTGTGGCCGAGGTCCGTCCCGCGGTAGCCGTCCAGGTAGCTCCGCAGGCCCGTGTCGACGATGTAGTACTTGCCGCCCGTCTTGAGCAGCGCACGCCCCTTGATGTCGTAACGCCGCACCTCGCAGAACAGATACGCCTCCTCGAGCGCGCCCAGGTAGGCGGACACGGTGTCGCGACTCGCCGTGACGCCGTCGTCGCGGAGGGTGCCCGCGATCCTGTTCATCGACGTCTCGCTGCCCACGATATCGGCCATGAAGGCGCAGACGCGCTCGAGCAGGGCGCGGTCCCCGAGCACGCGCCTGCCGCGCCGGCGCTCCCGCGTCAGGATGTCGCGCACGATCACGGTCTGGTAGAGGCTGCGGTAGTAGTCGCGATGCCGACGCTCGTCCGGCGCGGCAAGCGAGAGAAACGGCATCCCCCCGTACCGGCGGAACTCGTCCAGCATACGGTCGAGCGTCGCGAACCCGCCGTCGGCAAAGGTCGCGACGTCCGCGTTGCGATGCGCCGACGGGTACCAGGTCGCGCCACGAAAGTCGAGGTATTCCGCGAACGTGAGCGGCTGTACCCTGATCTCGACGTAACGCCCGGACAGCAGCGTGGCCAGCTCGCTCGAGAGCAAGAACGCGTTCGACCCCGTGACGTAGATGTCGCAGTCCATGTCGACGCGCAGCGAGTTGATGGCCTTCTCCCATCCGCTGACGTTCTGGAGCTCGTCAAAGAACAGGTAGGGTCGCTCGACGCCCTCCGTGCGCTCGCGCACGATCTGATAGAGGTCGCGGTAGTCTCCGATGCCGTCGAACTCCATCGACTCCATCTTGAATGTGACGAGGCGGCGCTCGGGCACGCCCTGCGCGGCAAGGTGCTCGCGCATCATGTCGAGCAGCGTCGACTTCCCGCAGCGGCGGACGCCCGTGACGACCTTGATCAGGTCCTGGTCCTGGAAGGCGACGAGCTCGTCGAGGTACTTCTGGCGAACGATCATGTCCTCACGCTCCCTGTCAACGTTGACGGGCGTCACCTGGCACTGCGGTGTTGCTGTCGCGGTGGTGCCGACGACACGGTCAGGCAGTCGGCGTAGGTCTCGACGTTTATCCTCAAAACTTACGGCAACTGCAAATTCTGAGGATAGTATCCTCAAAACTTGCGACAGTTGCAAGTTTTGAGGACGTTCTGGAGCCCCTGAGGACGATCGCCTGCGACGTGGCACCCGCATTCCGGCACGCGTCGCGCAGGACGCCGATGCGTGCGAGGTACAATGCCGGCAGCCGGGGGCTTCTGAGCCCCTGCGGTCGCATCGATGAAAGCCATGCTCGCGCACGACGGATACAGGGATGCACAGCAATGAGGTATGAGCTGCTCAACAAGGACGTCGTGACGCTCACGTTTGAGCTCGACGCGCTCTGCCGCGTTGTCGGCCAGCTGGAGCCCCTTGACCTCGCGTTCGCGCCGCCGTCCGTCGTCGGGCTGGACGGGACCGCGCGGGTGGACGACGTGGCCGCCTGGTGGTCGCGCAGGTCGATCCCCGCGACGAGACTGCACCTGGGCAGGCTTCTCGACGCGCTCGGGCTTGACTCCGCGAGTCCGCTCGCACTTCACAGCCTCGGGCTCTCCCTGTCCGACCGCTACTGGGTGCGGCCAGCGGGGTCCGGCCTCGCCTGGGCAGACGTGAACTTCTTCGACAACGACTTTGACGGTGCGCTGGGCACCCTCACGCTGAACCCCTGGGCATCGCCGGTCGCGGCCGACCTCGCGGTAACGTCCCTGATGAGCCCGGACTCGACGGTTGGCGGCGACGTCCCGAAGCGATGGGTGATCGACCAGGACGGCAGGCGGATCCTCGTCAAGGCGCCCTCGCGGCGATACGACCAGGACCCGTACAACGAGGTCGTCGCCTGCGCGCTGTATCGCCGTCTTATGGCGGACGCGGATTACGTCACCTACTGGCTGGTCGGCGACGCCGACGTCACCTGCTGCGCATGCCCGAACATGCTGGGCGAGGACGAGGAGCTCGTCAGCGCGGCCGACCTCATGAGGCGACACGGACGAGGCGGCGCGCCAACGTACCCAAACGTTCTGCGCGCGCTCGAGCAGGACAGCGGCCTGCCACCGCGCCACCTCGCCCAATGGCTCTCGCGGATGTTCTCCTGCGACTTCCTGCTCGCGAACTCCGACCGGCACCTCGGCAACTTCGGGCTCGTCCGCGACTGCGTCACGCTCGAGTACAGGCGCGTCGCACCGATCTTCGACTCGGGGTGCTCGCTGTGGTGCGACACCCGTCGCCTGGAGTCCCCAGGCGACTATCGGTACCATCCGAGACCGTTCCCGGGTCGGCCGTCGCAGGACCCCACGTCGCAGCTCCGCCTCTTCTCCGACTACGGGTGGCTTGACGCGGTCGCGTCGACGACGCAGGACCTCGCGGCGTGGCAGGACGAGGCACGCGACGCGCTCGCGCTCGACCCGGACCTGCCCGCCGCGCGGCTTGACGCGATCATGCGCGGCGTTCGCGACAACGTCGCAGCGTTTCTCGCCCACGTCGAGCGATCGGCGCGACTCTGCCCGGCAACCGCCGTCGGCACCGGGGTCGTCCCGTCGTCGCGCGAGGGGGACGACGGGACGACCCGGCGGTGAGGGGAACCGCCGTCCCGGTGCGCTACCACTCCCCGCTCGCGAGCTTCTTCCCAAGCAGGTAGCCAAACGTGTCGCAGCAGCCGCCGAGGTTGATGCCGGGGCAGCGGTAGTCGTAGATGTCGCCGAACATGTCGCCGACGACCGTGCCCACGCCGTACAGGCCCGGGATCGGGTCGGAGTTCTCGTCACACACGTGCATCTGGATGTCCGTGTTGAGGCCACCGGTGATGCACAGCGTGTACGGCTCGTTCTTGATGCCGTAGAACGGGGGCTTCTTAACCGACAGCAGGAACCGCTTGTCCTTGTGGAACTCGTCATCCTCGCCGGTCTCGCAGAAGCCGTTGTAGCGCTCCACCTGCGCCAGAAACGCGTCGACCGGCAGGCCGAGCCCCTCGGCGAGCTCCTCGAGCGTGTCGGCCTTCACCGCGTTCTCGGCCATGGACGCGTCAAAGCCCGCGTACTCGTCGGTCGTCGTCCAGTCGGTGTTCGGGTCAAAGAGGGCTGCGATCTGGTCGTAGACCGTCTGCGTGTCGCGGTCGGGACCGCCCACGCGGTCACCCTGCCACGGCGCCGACGCGAACACCCAGTCGTCGTCCCAGATGAGGTAGGCGCAGCCGTCGGGCTGGACGCGCTCGGGGTAGGGGCTATAGCCGTACGTGCAGTTCTCGTTCGTGTAGCGGATGCCCTTCTTGTTCACGAGCAGGCCGGGGAACGTCGTGAGCGCGCCCTCGGCCCACCAGCGGCACGGCAAGACCTCGTCGCCCATCGTGGCGAGCATGGGCGCGTTGGGCGTGTACTTCTGCCACGCGGCGCCGATCCACATGGCCATCTTCAGGCCGCTGCCGTCATAGACGCCGCCGTTGCCGAAGGGCAGTGCCATCGGGCAGTACTTGGCCACCATGTCGCGATCGCGCGAGAAGTCGCCCGTGGCCAGGACCACGCCCTTGCTCGCGTTGAATCGCACATAGGCGCCGTCCTGCTTCGCGACGCAGCCTGTCACGCGTCCGGACTTGTCGCCCTCGCGGTCAAGCTGGACAGCGGTGGTGTTGAAGAAGTACCGCACGCCGGCCTTCTGCGATTCGTCCACGAGCGCCTCGATCGCAGGCTGCTGAGACGCGCCAGCGGCCTGGTTGTCCTTCGTCACGAAGGAGTGGGATACGTTCAACGTCGCAAGGGGGCCGCCGTTGTCCTGCTGGTTATTCTCGATGACGGTCGTAATGCCATAGGGCTCGAGCTTGTCCATGAGCCAGTTCATGGCCTCGCCGGACTTCTCGTAGATGAGCCACCACTTCTGCTGATCAAGTCGGAAGCTGTTCGCCGCGAAGATGGACTGGAAGATGGGCTCGATCTCCTCGCGGGTATAGTTCATGCCCAGTTCCTCGGTGAGGCGGGTGTTGAACGCCGCGTTGGAGCCGCCACGCGACACCGGGCCGGAACTGTCAGCAATAACGACGACGTCAGCGCCCTCCTCGACGGCCGAGGTCGCGGTCACCACGCCGCTCATGCCCGCGCCGATGACGAGGATCTCGCAGTCCACGGTCTTCTCGATCAGGGCCTCGTCCACGGGATCAGGCGCGATCTCAAAGCTCCACTTCGCGTTGGCGAACGTGTCGGCGTCCAGCACGAGGGTACCCGAGCCGGTGTCGGCCGCGGCCGAGCCACCTGTGCCAGCGCCGGACGCCTGCTTCAGCGCCGAGGTGACTGCGTTCTTGATGGCCTTGGTCGTGATCGTCGCGCCTGAGACGCCGTCAATGTCGGCGGACTGGGCGTCCTCGATCTGCTTGGCGAAAGTTCCGTCCTCGATGGCCTCATAGCCACCGATTCCCTTCGTCTCCTTGTTCGGGCTGATGTCAGAGACGGCGATCGTGCCATCGGTGATCGTAATGGTCACGTTGATGTCGCCGCCCATGCCCGACCCGGTGCCGGTGTACGTCCCGTCCTCATAGACGGCCTTCTTGCCGCCGACCTCGTTGGCGAGCGCCGGCGCGGCGACTGCAGCCGCCCCCATCGCACCCATCGCGCCCGCTGCCTTGATGAAGCTTCTCCTGTTCATCTGCGTTCCCATGGCCAGTGCCCTTCCTCTTGGTTGCCGAAGCGTCGGCGATCGACCGCCCGTACGGCGGCATGTCCCCATGCACGGTAGAGGGAGGGTGAAGCCATTGCGTCACACAATGTGCCTGATTGGCATTCCGCGAGTTCAGGCATGGTGTTTGTCACCTTCGTATGGCGTCATCACCCATTTTGCGCCAGTCGTGCGAGCGCGCGGGTGTTACGTTTGGCAAGCCGACCGCGCACAGCGCATTCCCCGTGACGGAGGCGGCGAACAGACGAGGAGAGGAAGGTGTCATGGACGACGTGCGACCACACCCGTTCGTTCGCACGCCAACGGTGCAGGACATCGGCATGGGAGCGCTGTACTTCTTTGCCTCCCACATGGTGATACGAACGATGTTCTACATCGGAGTCGACAAGGGCGCGCGCGACGTCGTCGGCTTCCTGCTCGTCGTGCTCGTCGCCGTCGTGACGACCAAGCTGTTCCCCGGCGCGTTCACGCGGCTTAGACTTCAGGCAAGCGAGTACATGCGCGTCCCCGCCGTGAGCGCCGTCGCGATGCTCGGCGCCTTCCTCGAGCTGCTCTCCATCCTGCCGCAGGCAGGGCCGGTGCCCTTCTTCACGGGCGCGGCACTGGTGGGGGTGTCGTTCGGCTGGCTCGTGTCCATCTGGACGGCGTCGTTCCGTCTAGACAGGCCAGACCCGCGCACCTTCTCGATCTCGCCCGCGCTGCTCTGGGCCGTGGCGTTCTACTTCTGCTTCCGTTGCGCGAGCACCATATCGCCCACGCTGTCCGAGGGCTACCTGCTGGCGCTTCCGCTCATTACCATCGGATGCTTCTCTGTGACGCCGCGCGACGGGACGGCGGAGCACGACGGGGAGTCGCGACGCTCCTCGCTCATCCTCGTGTGGGTCTCGGCGGTGTTTGCGCTGCTGGGTGCCATCATGGTGCACGTCGCCAACAAGGAGGGGCTCGCCATCTCAAGCAGCCTGAACGCCATGGTGCTGTTCGAGGTCGTCATGACTGCGGTGTGCGTCGCCTGCTGCCGTCTCATGCATTGGCTCGCATGCCAGTCGCATCAGCCCCGCCGTGCCCGCTCCTTCTACGCGTGCCTGCTCTGCGTGCCGACGTTCCTCGTAGGCATGGCGATGGGGGCCGCGTACGATCCCGAGAGCCTCTCGAGCCTCATGTGGGAGCTCTCGTTCTGGGTGATGCTCATCGCCGTGTTCGCGTACGACCTCCGCGCGTCACTCTACGTGGGCGACGGCCTCGCCGTCGGGCTCATGTTCGAATCGATGTGCATCGCGCAGATCGCCACCCAGCTCCTGCTGCACATTGATGGCAACGCGTTCATCGCGATTACGTCGATCGCACTCGCGGCGCTGTACCTCGTGGGGGTTCTTCACCAGCTGCTCGCATCATCCTGCGGCAAGGCATCGCCCCTCCGGCCAAAGTCCGACCTGACGATATCGGCCCACGGTGAGATAGGCGCCGACCGGACCGTGGGCGCAATGTCCGCCGCCACCGTCGCGATTGGCGACTCTGCCACCCGCGACGTCGCACCCGTCGGCCCCGCATCACCCGAAGACGCGCTTGAGGCAAGGTGCACAGAGCTCAGCCGCGACTATGGCCTCACGGAGGCAGAGATGCGCATCCTTGACCAGGTGGCGCGCGGCCGCAGCGCGCGCTACATCGCGGAGGACCTCGGCGTCTCCTTCAACACCGTCCGCACGCACATCCGGCACATCTACGAGAAGCTCTCGATCCACTCCAAGCAGGAGCTCATCGACCTCGTCGAGAGCGGCGAGGGGTGATCGCGACGTGCGGCGAGCCTCTTCATGACCTTCTCGACGGCAGTCTAGCGGGCGAAAGCCGACCTCTTCGGCATCGGCCGGCGGGCGCCGTCTCGGGCCATCGCAATTCATGGTGCTATTGGTAAAACAAAATCGTGATACAAAATGGGCGCCATGTGGGAGGGATAGTGGTGCACCCGCGCGTAGCGGCGGCAGGCGCGGATGCCAGGGGTCGGATGATCGAGATGGTGGGTGTCGAGCTCGAGGGTGGCGGGGTGCTCATCTACCACGCCATGAGACTCACCGCGAAGATGGCGCGAGCTCGGACTTGGCTCGTAGTGAGGAGGAGCGATGGCTGCATACAAGATCAAGGGCGGTGGCACCCTCACCGACAAGGACATAGGGCGCCTCGGGGAAGCGTGCGAGCGCGGGGACTACCCCGGCGAGCCGGGCGAGTGGGTCGTGCGACCTCAGGGCAGGCCGGCGATCTCCAGCGAGCCGCTTGTGAACGTCAACGTGAAGTTCCCGCGCTCAATGGTCGCCGCGATCGACGCCAAGGGCGGAAACCGCTCCGAGTTCATCCGCAAGGCGGTGGCGGCGGCGCTGTAGGCGCGCCCGATGGCCAGCCACGGCCGATGTGCGCATGATGTCGGCTGCCGGACGGTTTGTTCGACAGCCGACATGCTAGGCAGCCCCAAGGCAAGGCACGCGTGCCACGAAGACGCGCCGACGGCGGTTGCCGTCGAACGCCTCGGCTCGGAGGGCAACGCCTGCCAGATCATCGACGCGTCGGCGCCACCAATCAAAGGGGTCACGCTTCGCCCCACCGTTCGTGCCGCTCCTCACGGTGGCAACCCTCACCTACATGTTCCTCGGATACGCCTGATCGGCCCGCGCCAGCGCGAGCGACCTTTACGATAGCCGGCCCGACTCGACACGGTCGGTGCCGACGAACCGAAAGCCCTGCCCGCAATGGCCGCATCCCAGCGCGTCAGGCCGCCTCGTCACCCGCAATTCCGGAACGTTGCCAATCCGCCGGCCTGTCGTAGCCGAGCGACTCGTGGATCCGCCTGTCGGCGTGGTGCTCGACGTAGCCGGCGACGAGCCTCTCGAGCCGCGCCGGCGCGTCATATCCCGCTGCCTCAGGTACTCGCCCTCGAGCGTCCCGAGTCACCCCCGTCAGCACGTTGTCGGCCCAGCGCGCCCTGCCGGCCGGGCGCGAGCTCGTCGACCCACTTCGCGATCATCGCCCTCGACGGATAGCCGAGCTCGAGCATCGTGTCCGCGCCGGCGCGACCGAACCTGGCGACGTCCCGATCGCAGCCCCCCTCTTAGCGAACATCAACAGACGCCCTTGGCGCGGAGCGATTGCCTGTCCGAACGGGCGAGGCGACGGGCGCCGATCCGATAAGCTGACCGGAACAGCGCCCGCGGCGACACGCCACCGGGCGCGCGAGGCGGAGGGAAACGGAGTCAGGGATGTTCTGGATCGTCATGTCGGCCGCCGTACTCGCGGGCGGCGTCTTCGCAGCGACCCGCCTCAGGCGGCGCGAGGGACACGCGAGGGCCGCCCTGCGGGTCACCGCCGCCTCCGTGGCCGTCGCCGCGGCGCTGCTCGTGCCGAGCGTGCTGTACGCCCAGGACGTCGGCGAGACGGCCGTCGTCATCAACCTCGGCGGGTCGGTGGCGGGCCACACGTCGGACCCGGGCTTCCACGCGAAGTCGCCGCTGCAGCGCGTCGTGCGCTACGACACGCGCAACAACATCGTGAACTTCTACGGTGATGCGGACTACGACTACGCGGGCGGCAGCGCGCAGGGCGCCTGCGTCACGGTCAACGACGCCTCGGGGGCGTCGGCCGACGTGGACGTGCAGGTGGTCTACTCGCTTGACCCGGACGCCGCCGAGAGGCTCTACGAGGACTGCGGCACGCAGACGGGGTTCACGCAGAACTACGTGTCCAACGACGTGCGGGCCTGCGTGCGCGAGGTCGCCGGGACGTTCGGCACGATCACCATGCTCACCGACCGCGGCAGCCTCACGCAGGCCATCTCCGGCACGCTCTCCGGCCGCTGGGCGGACAAGGGCATCACGGTCGAGGCGGTCAACGTGCAGGACGTCAGCTACCCCGAGCAGATCACGCAGAGCTACGCGGCCGCCCAGGCCGCCGAGGTCGCCAAGGCCCAGGCCGAGAACGAGCAGGAGACGGCCAAGGTCGAGGCCGAGACGAGGCGCATCGCCGCGGAGGGCGAGGCGGCCGCGAACTCGGCGCTCAACGACTCGCTCACCGACAGGGTCATCCAGCAGCACTACATCGACGCGCTGAACAACGCCGCGTCCAACGGGTGCCTGGTGGTCGTCCCCGAGGGGAGCCAGCCCATCGTGGGAACGCCCGGCGCCTGACGGCGACGCGGGCCGACGACATGACGCGGGACGAGGGCGGGGCGCGCGGCGGCATGGGTCGCCGGGCGCCCCGCCCGTATTTCACGAGGCATGGAGGAGGCGTCGATGAGAGGCGACATCGCACGGAGGATCATCGCGTGGGACGAGGCGCACGCACGCCTGCAGCGCGCGATGCGCGGTCGCGCCACGGAGGAGGAGAAGGGGCTGCTGCGCGCCGAGGCCGACGCGCTCTCGCCGCTGGTCGACGAGGCGCGCCGCGAGCTCGCCGTCGCCGACGAGCGCGACGAGGACGCGGAGCGTGACGCGTGGCAGATCGCGCGCGGGGGCGACTGATGGCGTGGGCGGAGGGATCGACTTCCCGCCGAACGCGTTTAGATGAAAACCGCACGGTGCCACATCTTTGGTTATGAGAAGCGCAAGCCCCCGGGGTCCTCGGCCTCGGGGAGTGCTTCGCACATAGGGGCCGTCGTAGCGGGAGGCTCCTCGACGGACGCGTGCACGTGGGCCGCCCACGCCTCATGACGGAGGCTCGCCTCACGTTTCGGCCAGGCCGCCATGTCGCCTATGATCCGAGGATGACGAACACCCACCAGAGGGGGCGCGAGACGAGCGCTCCTGAGACGAGCGACAGGACGAGCCACGTCGGGACGTCCTCCGACGGAATGACGATGCAGAGCACGACGATGGCGGCGACGCAGGCGACGCCGGCCCACTTGGCGACGTCGGCCGCCGCGTCGAAGAAGCGCTGACGCCTGCCGAGCTGCCCGTCTGTCAGCTGGCGGCCCATCGCCCCGTCGCCTCCATGTCCCGTCGCACGAGCTCGCGGAGGTACTCGCCCATCCTCGGCTGCGACCTCACCCACTCGTACAGCTCGGCGGCCTGCGGGTAGAACCGCGCGACGACCTGGCGGACGCTCTTCTTGACGTACCTCGCGCTCGCCCTCCTCTGGGCCTCCGTCACCATTGGCGGCCCCCTTCCGTCGGCGACGATTATAGCGTATGCCCCATATCACGAGCAGGGATGTGCGGGTGGCGCTCATGCACGCGCACCCGGACTGCGGCCGCCTCATCCCCTACGGCGTCCCACGATGCGATGACTGCCAGCGCGTGTGCGACGGCCAGGCGTCGGAACGCGAGGCAAGGTCCGAAAAGCGGCGCGAGGCGAGGCGACGTGCAAGGGCGGGTCCGAAGGCGCAGGTGTTCTACTGCGGCGCAGACTGGCGCAGGCTCAGCGCGTGGAAACCCGTCCAGTCCGGACACGTCCGCGAGGACTGCGGGCGGCTTGCGACCCTCCACCCGTTCCCGAGCATCGCCCTCGACGGGTGGCCGAGCTCAAGTAACGCGTCCGCGCTGCCGTGACCGAACTCGGCGCACGTCTCGATCATGACTCTCTTCTGCTCCACGCCGTACATGAGTCCTCCCGCGCCTGTCACGAGCCAAGATTTCCGCCGCAGCCCCAGCCCGCAAGTCAAAGGTCATCAAGCACAATCATCCCCGCACGCGGGGATCGGGCGTCGGCAAGGCCGAGCCCGGCCGCCTCGCCCGAATCTTCCCCCGCGCGCGGGGACCAGCTTCTTCGCCTCGGCCTTCGCCGCCTCGCGCTCCTCGCCGTACCTGGACGCCTTTGCCTTGAGGTCCTCGTAGTCGGCGTACTTGCCGCCGAGCTTGCGGCGAAGGCTGCCCATGATGGCGCTTGCCTCTTCCTGCGTGAATGTCCTTTGCTCGTCTCTCCGCCGGACTGCCGCTGCTGGTCGCCGGCTTCGTTGCTCTCCGCCATGCCTGCTCCAATCTGCCCCGCCTGGGGGGTCGTCCGTCTCCCGCCTTTGGCGGTCGTCCATCGCGGATGCGCCCCGCGCGGCGATATGAAAAAGGCGCCTTTCGGCGCCTGATTCCGCTTGGAAGTGCGGCAAAAAAAGAAAGCCGCCACGCATGTGACGGCTTTGAGATCGGGCCTATGCCTTGTGCTCACTTGTCGATGTCTGGGGCCGGCGCCTCTCCGTCCACCAGGTCGTCCTCCGTGTAGTGGATCTCCGGCGCCGGATCGGCCCAGTCGACGACATCGAGGTATTGGCCGGGGATGTAGCAGGCGTCCCCCATGTCGTCGATGATGCGGTACCATCCCTGGTCGGTCGACAGGATCTCGACGATGTTGCCGCGCTCGACGACAACGCCGTTTTCCCTGCGTACGAACTGAGCCTTCAAGCGACCGCACCCCCATCACATGAAGTGGTCGACCTTCATTCTCACTCTGCCAACGGCATCGCACTCATACCAGTGGAGGTGGGCGAGACGGCGGACCCCCATGTCGTCGATGTACCCGTTGCCGGCCATTTTAGTCCATTCGCCAGGAGGCACGTCCGGGAACTGCTCCCGCAGGGAATCCAGCTCGCTGTGGATGGGCCTGCTCGTCCCCTTGCCCGCTATGGGATGGCCGACGATGCGCTGCGCCTCAGAAAGCCTTGCGTACACGCTTCTGCTCATCCCCGTGACCTTTGGCGGTATGGCGACGGAATCTCGCCGCGCGGCGGCGCCGATGCTCCGCCCGACATAGAACGAGACCTCACCGACTGGATCCAGCTCAGCAGACCTCGACCGCACGACCTCTCGCAGGCGCGCGGCCTGGGCGCGCGCGTTCGACCCTCGGTCGCCGGCGAACAGCCAGGAGAAGACAGCGTCGACGTCGGCCTTGCGCGTATCGAGGTCCTCCGGCGACGTCGCGACGCGCAGGTGCCCCTCCATCGCCCTTACCGACGAGAGGTCATCCCCGCGCGTGCGGGGACCAGGCGGTCGACGCCATCCTGGCCGGCCGCAGCATCGGGTCATCCCCGCGCGTGCGGGGACCAGAGGGCCGGGTCACCATTGGCGTGTGCGATGGATGGGTCATCCCTGCGCGCGCGGGGACCAGCTCCACGCGCTCCTGGGGCGCGCGCGTCTGCCTGTTCCGCCAGGCCCCGGTGTCATTTCCGGTATACTGGTCACGATGAGCGCCGGAGGCCGCCCGGGTTATTTGCCGGGGAAAGGAGCACCGGCGCTCTCTGCTATCTCTCAAGAGTGGTCTCGGTCCCGTCCTCAGAGAGGGCGATGGGGTCATCCCCGCGCGTGCGGGGACCAGTGTTACCGTCCCCGATGCTAGAATTGGTGTGTGCATGAAAATCGGCAAGGATGGCAGCGCGGTTTCCTCAAGCGAGACCGATTCGTTTACTGTCCACTACTCAGAGAGCGGGATACACATTGTCCCCGCCGAGCCCGGCAAGAGGCGGCCGCAATGAAGCAGCGTTTCGAAGATTATTGGGAAGCCTATCTAGCCGAAGAGCCTGGGATTAAGGCTGAGATCCATACCAAGGACGGCAATGTGATCAAGGGCAGAATTCTCGGCGCCGTGAGCGCCGATGATGATCCGAGCGGTATCAGCTGCATCGACGTCAGGACTGCCCCGCACCTATACGACAGTGTTTACGAGAACAATTTCGCATGGGCTGAATTCCAAGATTAACGTCGCGACGTTCATACCAGACATCGGGAAATAAGCATCGACCTGGCGGAAGTCTCTAAGAGCCGCAGAAAACCATTCGGAATCAAGCCGTCGGCCCGCACGGGCAGGCGGCTTTTTTCGTGCCCGGACTTACGGGCGAGACCATCCGCGGGGCCGCACGGCCTTGCAAGACGGGTGCCGCATGGCGATGGAGGGGAGCCGAACATGGAGAGCGAGAACGAGCACGAGAGTCAGCAGGAGGAGCCCGAGGTCGCGGAGACCGACTGGAAGGCCATGGCCCGCAAGTGGGAGCGCCTGGCGAAGTCGAACTCCGACAAGGCCAAGGCCTACGACGGGCTCCTGGAGTCAAGCAAGAACGGACCCGAAAAGGCCAAGGAGGCCGTCGAGAATGCGAAAAAGAGCTCGACGGCTTCAAGGCGGGGGCCGAGCTGGACGAGGCGCGCCGAAGGGTCGCCAAGTCCGCAGGGGTCCCCGAGTAGCTCGTCTTCGGCGCGACCGAGGACGAGATGGAGGCCAACGCCAAGGCCGTCGCGGAGTACGCGAAGCCCCGAGTGGGCGCCCGCGGGCACTCGGGCGCTTCGACACGAAGGGCGGCGAGGACGACGGCGTCTCCGCGGCCAAGGCGAGGCTCGCCCGTGAGATCTTCGACTCCTAGAAGATAAGACACCGAGAGAGAAGGCAGGAAATGGTAGCAATCACCACAAAGAACATCACCCTTCCCAAGGAGGTCGCGCAGCAGGTCGTGACCAAGGCCCGCGACACCTCAACCATCGCAGCGCTGTCCCCGAGCACCCCCATGCTCTTCAAGGACATGACGCACGTCCTCTTCAGCA
>CACZRK010000034.1 GCA_902783515.1 uncultured Coriobacteriaceae bacterium
CCGGCGACGAGGTGACGCTTCGCACCGAGGGAAGGTCCGGCACCGCGTACTTCTTCCTGCGCACCCACGGCGAGCGGGTCGTCTCGGTCGAGGGCGGCACGGCGACGGCCCTGGAGGAGGGCTGGTACGTGATAGCGGTGGACGCCGACGAGGTCCGGATCCGGCTCCAGCCGGCGGACGTCGCCATGGGGGGCGAGGCGTCATGAGGATCTGCATCGTGGCGGAGGGCTGCTATCCCTACGTCGTGGGAGGGGTCTCGGACTGGATCCACAGCCTCATCACGTCGTTCCCGCAGTACGAGTTCGTGCTGCTGGCGGTCGTGGCGAGCCGCGAGCAGCGCGGCAGGTTCGTCTACGAGCTGCCGGACAACCTCATGGAGGTGCGCGAGGTCTACCTGCAGGACGAGGACTGGACGAGCGTCTCGCGCCGCGCGGATCGCCTCTCGCGCCGTCGCCGCGGCCTGAGCGCGGCGGAGTACGCCGCCGTCAGGAGCCTGATGATGGGCGAGGACGTGCGCTGGCACGCACTGTTCGAGCTGTTCCGCGACGAGCGCCTCTCGGTCAACGACGTGCTCATGGGCGCCGACTTCATGAACGCGGCGCGCGAGGTCTACGAGGCGCGCGACGCGGGCGTGCCCTACGCCGACTACCTCTGGACCATGCGCTCCATCTACCTGCCGCTGTTTCTGACGCTCAAGACGCGCGTCCCGCGCGCCGACGTGTACCACTGCGTGGCGACGGGCTACTCGGGCGTGCTCGGCGCGATGGCCAAGGCCCTGCTCGGCTGCCGGCTCGTCGTGAGCGAGCACGGCCTGTACACCCGGGAGCGCGAGGAGGAGCTGATCCGCGCCGACTGGGTGCCCCAGGTCTACAAGGGCATCTGGGTCGAGCAGTTCCGCAAGATGTCCACGCTGGCCTACTCCTACGCCGATCTCGTGACGAGCCTGTACGCGCACGCCCGGGAGCTGCAGGTGGAGCTCGGCTGCCCGCCCGACAAGACGCTGGTGACGCCCAACGGCGTGGACCCCGCGCGCTTTCGGGGGCTCCCGACGACCCCGCCCGCCGGCGTCGCCGACGACCTGCCCGCCGACGCCGTGAACGTCGGCGCGGTGCTGCGCGTCACGCCGATCAAGGACGTGAAGACGCTCATCAACGCCTTTCACTTCGCGCGGATGCGCGACGCGCGCCTGCGCCTGTGGGTCATGGGGCCCACCGACGAGGACCCCGCGTACGCCGCCGAGTGCTCCGAGCTCGTCGACGCGCTGGGCGTCCCGGGCGTCACGTTCACCGGCAGGGTGGACGTGACCGACTACCTGGGGTGGATGGACCTCACGATCCTCACGAGCATCAGCGAGGGCCAGCCGCTCACGATCATCGAGAGCTTCGCGGCCGGCAAGCCCGTGATCGCCACCGACGTGGGGAACTGCCGCGGCCTGCTCTACGGCGAGGGCGACGGGCTCGGTCAGGCCGGCATCCTCACGCACATCATGGACGTGCAGGAGATCGCCGACGCGATCGTGCGCCTCGCGCGCGACCCCGGCCTGCGCGCCCGCATGGGCGAGGTCGGGCACGAGCGCTTCCTGTCCAGGTACCAGCTCTCGCAGATGCGCGCCACCTACGCCGACATCTACCGGCGGCTCGGCGCGGGGGAGGCATAGCCGTGGCGGGCATCGGCATCCGACTCAACAAGATATTCGGCCAGGGCACGATCGGCATGAACCTCGCGGGCTACGCCTACAGCGTGAACGTGACCATCATGCCGATGCTGGCGGTCATCGCCTGCCTGCTGGCCATGTACTGGGCCTTCGGGCTGTCCGCCTCGGGCTACCACGACCGCGAGCTGTTCGCCTGCACGGTGCTCTACGTCTTCATCTTCGGTCTTCTGTGCGTGAGCCCCCTCAACGCGGTGATCTCGCGCTACCTGTCCGACGTGATCTTTGAGGAGCGCTACGAGGACATCATGCCCTGCTTCTGGCTGGGCCTGGCCCTGGAGGCGTGCGTCGCCGCCGCGGTCGGGATCCCGTTCTGCCTGCGGGAGCACTTCGTGGGCGGGGTGGGCGTCTGGTACGTGTTCTGCGGCTTTGCCGCCTTCGCCGCGCTCGTGCTCACGTTCTACACGATGATCTACCTCTCCATCTGCAAGGCCTACGGGCGCATCTCGGCCTTCTTCGCCCTGGGCATGCTCTGCACCTTCCTGGTCGCGGCGGCCCTCATCTGGCTCGTGGGCGTGGAGCGCACCCGCGGCATGCTCGTCGGGCTCGTCTGCGGCTTCACGCTCACGGCGACGCTGGAGGTCGCGCAGGTGCGGTCGTACTTCAGGGTGAGCAGCGCCACCTACGCCCCGGTCATCCGCTACCTGCGCGACTACTGGCAGCTGGTCGTCTGCAACTTCCTCTACACGCTGGGGCTGTTCGTGCACAACTTCGTGTTCTGGGGGGCGAGCGACCGGATGGTGCTCGTGGACACCTTCGTGTGCAACCAGCCCTACGACATGGCGACCTGCCTCGCGATGTTCACGAGTCTGTCCTCCTCCACGATCTTCATCGCGCTGGTGGAGATGCGCTTCCACGAGCGGTACACGTCCTACTTCAACGCGGTCATCGGCGGGACGCTGGACGAGATAGAGCGGGCGAAGCACCGCATGCTCGCGCAGCTGCGCAACGAGGTCACAAGCCTGGAGCGCATCCAGTTCGCGATCACGGTCGTCCTGTACCTCGTCTTCTGCGCGTTCGCGCCGCGCCTCGGCATCACCGGCTACGAGATCCAGATCTACCGCCTCATGGCCGCCGGCTACTTCGTCGTCTTCCTCATGTACGCCAACATCATCCTGCTCTACTATTACTCGGACCACGCCGGCCTCGTCGCGACGACGGCGAGCTTCTGCGCAGTTACCCTCGTGGGTGCCCTGGTGAGCAGGAGCCTCACGCCACCGTGGTTCGGTCTGGGCCTGTGGGTCGGGGCGATCGTCGGCTGGACCGTGTCCTACGCGCGCCTGCGCTGGGTGGAGCGCAACCTGGACGCGCACGTGTTCTGTCGCGGGCAGCTCGTCGCCTACGGGCGGGGGAGGAGGCCGTCGGACGTGGTGTACCGTGCGAGGGCGGACGTCAAGGAGGACGACGGCGCGCGGGACGTCGCCGGGCACGCTCGCAGGCGCGTCCTGTTCGTGATCAACACGCTGGGCCGCGCGGGGGCGGAGACCGCCATGATCGCCCTCATGCGGCGCCTGCTCGCCCGCAACGACGTGGACGTCTCGGTGTTCGTCCTCGCCAACCAGGGCGAGCTCGTGGGCGAGCTGCCGCCCGAGGTGCGCCTGCTCAACGGCCCCACGTACAGCCGCGAGAGCGTGCTGACCGAGGCGGGCAGGCGCACGCTCGCGCGCACGGTGCTGCGCGCCGCGCTCCGACGCGCGACCGGCCTGCGCCTCCTGCCGTACCTCGTGCGCAACGGCGTCGCCATGAGGCGGTCGGGGAGGGTCCTGCCCGACAAGCTCCTGTGGCGCGTCCTGTCCGACGGCGCCCCGCGCACGGGCGAGGAGTTCGACCTCGCCGTGGCGTTCCTGGAGGGCGGCTCGACCTACTACGTGGCCGACCACGTGCGGGCGCGGCACAAGGTCGCCTTCGTGCACATCGACTATGCCCAGGCGGGGTACACGCGCGACCTGGACGGCTCCTGCTACGACGCGTACGACAGAATCCTCGCCGTCTCTGAGCGCGGCCGGCAGGGATTCGTCGCGGTCTACCCCGAGCTCGCCGACAAGGTCGCCGTGATGGAGAACGTCCTGAACGTGGGGGACGTGCGTCGGCGCGCGGAGATGCCCGGCGGCTTTAGCGACAACTACGCGGGCGCCCGGGTCCTCACGGTCGGACGGCTCGTGCCCCAGAAGGGCCTGGACGTGGCCGTGCGGGCGCTGGCCGAGCTGCGCCGACGCGGCGTGGAGGCGCGTTGGTACGTGCTGGGGGAGGGCGACGGCCGCCACGACCTGCAGCGCCTGATTGACGAGGAGGGGCTGCGCGACGACTTCGCGCTGATGGGCGCGGAGGCGAACCCCCACCCCTTCATGGCACAGTGCACGGTGTACGTGCAGCCCTCGCGCTTTGAGGGCCGCAGCCTCGCGCTGCGCGAGGCGTGCGCCGTGGGCTGCGCGATCGTGGCGAGCGACTACCCGGGCAACCGCGAGACCGTGACCGACGGCGTCAACGGGCTGCTGTGCGCGCTGGACCCCACCGACCTCGCGGACAAGGTCCAGCGGCTCATCGAACACCCCGAGGAGCGCGCCCGCCTCGGTCGCGCCGCCCGCGCCTCCGCCGACGGCGAGCGGGCCGACATAACGGAG
>CACZRK010000035.1 GCA_902783515.1 uncultured Coriobacteriaceae bacterium
AGCCGAAGAGGTGACGGCGGTCACTTCCCCCGCACCACGGACTCTGCGAGGATGGGCATGACGCCCCGAGGGGCCACCCCCCCGACGTCTCCCGGAGAGGAGCGCGCATGCCATCGTCACCCGTCGTGGACATCAAGGACCTGGTCAAGCGTTACGGGGAGCTGGTCGCCGTGGACCATCTCTCCCTGCAGATCAGGCAGGGAGAGGTCTTCGGCCTGCTGGGGCCGAACGGCTCCGGCAAGACCACGACCATCGGCTGCCTGCTGCAGCTGCTGCGTCACGACCACGGCACCATAGAGCTGTTCGGCCAGCCCATGACGCCGACGAGCTACGCGCTCAAACGCCGGGTCGGCATCGTCCCGCAGGAGATCGCCGTCTTCAACGAGCTCACCGTGCGCGAGAACGTCGAGAGCTTCTGCGCGCTCTACGTCACCGACGCGCGGGAGCGCCGGCAGCTCGTGAGCGAGGCGATCGCGTTCGTGAACCTTGAGCCCTTTGAGCGGTTCCGCCCCCGCAAGCTCTCCGGCGGCCTCCTGCGCCGCCTGAACATCGCCTGCGGGATCGCCCACAAGCCCGACCTCGTCATCTTTGACGAGCCGACGGTCTCGGTGGACCCGCAGAGCCGCAACGCGATCCTGGAGGGCATCGCCCGCCTGAACGCCGAGGGCGCGACGGTCATCTACACCTCCCATTACATGGAGGAGGTCGAGCGGCTCTGCTCGCGGATCCTCATCATGGACCACGGGCGCGCCGTCGCGACGGGCACCGCCGACGAGCTGAAGGCCATGGTGGGGCTGGGCGAGAAGATCACCGTGGAGGTGCCCGGCGCCACGGAGGGGCTTCTTGAGGAGCTGCGCGCCCTCCCGCACGTCCGCTCCGTCCACGCCGAGGGCGCGACCCTGCACGTCGCCTGCGCGACCGGCGCCCACAACCTCGTCGACGTCCTCTCGGTGCTCGACCGGGACGGGCTCGCCTACGGGCAGGTGCTCGCCGGCATGCCGGACCTCAACGACGTGTTCCTGGAGATCACCGGCAGCGGCCTGCGCGACAACGTCTAGGAGGCACCATGCTGCAGAGCATCGCGGTCTGCGTGAGGACCCTCGCGCGCAACGCGTCCCTCATCTTCTGGCCGCTCGTCTTCCCCCTGATCATGGCCGTGCTCCTCTCGCTGATATTCGCCGGCGTCGAGGACAGCCTCGCCCTCTCCACGGTGCGACTCGGCGTGGTGCGCGACGACGCCCTCGCCGCGGCGACCGGCCTGGAGGAGACCCTTGAGGCCATCTCGTCCGACGACGCCGTCAGCACGGGCGACGGTGAGGGCGAGGCCGACGGCGAGGCCGCGCGCGTCGCGGACCTCTCGCCCTTCACCGACGCCGAGGCCGCGACGGCCGCGCTGGAGGCGGGGGACGTGGACGCGGTCCTGCAGGTGGACGACGCGGGCACGCCGCGGCTCACGGTGGACCCGCGCGACGCGAGCCAGGTCTCCGTGGAGGTGCTGCGGCAGGTTCTCGCGTCCTACCTGCACACGCGCACGGCGATCGAGCGGGTCGCCAGGGACAACCCCGCCGCCCTGGTCTCCGGGGACGCGATCGCGGCGTTCCGCTCCGAGGCGGTCCGCACGGCACGGCTCAGCCTGACCGACGTGGCGCCCGACCCCTTCGCGCGCTACTACTACGCCCTGCTCGCGATGGCGGCCGGCATGGGCGCCATGCTCTGCGCGGCGGCGATGAGGAACCTGAGCCCCGCGGCGTCGGCCGTCGCGGCGCGACGGCTCGTGGGCGCGACCTCGCGCTGGCGGCTGCTCGCCGGCACCATCGTGGGCGCCTGGCTCTGCGAGTTCGCCTGCCTGGCGGTTGCGCTCGCCTTCATGTGGTTCGTGATCGACGTGCGCTTCGGCGGGAACGTCATGCTGATCGTCGGGGCGCTGGCCGTCTCGAGCCTCATGGCATGCGCGGCGGGCGGCTTCTTCGGGACGTTCAGGCGCGTCAGCATCGGCGCGATCTCTGGCATCACCTGCCTGCTATCGCTGTTCAGCGGCCTGTACGGCCCGGCCTCGCAGGCGCTGACGGACTCCCTCGAGCAGAGCGTGCCCGTCCTGATCCACGCGAACCCCCTCTGGCAGATCGCGAACAGCCTGTACGCGCTGCTGTACTACGACACGCTTGACGTCTACGCGCAGGGCTGCCTCACGCTCGCGGCCATGGCCGTCGCCTTCTTCGCCCTGACGATGCTCCGCATGAGGAGGCAGTCCTATGAGCAGCTTTAAGACCTGCTGCCGCATTCTGCTGGCACACCGGCTCTACATCATCATCTACCTCGGGGTCGTTATGGCGACCGCGGTCGCAATCGGCTTCGGCGTCAGCGACGCGCCCGCCGACGACGCCTACGAGCCGACGCGCGCGAGCGTCGCGGTGATCGACCGGGACGGCTCCGCGCTCTCCGCGGCGCTCGCCCGCCACGTCGCCGACGGCAACGACCTCGTGCCGCTTGACGACGACCGGCGCGCCCTGCAAGACGCCGTGGCGCGCGACCGGGTGTCGTATCTCCTCGTAATCCCCGCGGGATGGGGCGACGGCCTCATGGCGGCCGCCGCCGACGGCACGGACGCGCCCGAGCTCCTCGCCAGCACGTCGTACTCCTCGGCGGCAGGCGCCCTGGTGGCCGTGGAGGCGACGAGCTACGCGCAGGGCCTCTACGGGTTCGCCGCGACGACGGGGGGCGGGCAGGACGAGGTGGTCGCGGCCACGGACGCGAGCTGGGCGGGGACGGTGCCCGCGCGATACGCCGCAACCGAGACGAGCGCCTTCCCGCAGTCGCTGCGCAGCGTCCTGGAGTTCGCCACGTACCCCCTGTTCGCGGGCATCTCCGTCTGCATCGCGGTGCTGATGGCGAGCCTGAACGCGCGCCCCGTCCGGAGCCGCGTCCTCGCCTCGCCGCAGACGGGGCGCTCGCGCGGCGCCGCGCTGTTCGGCGCCTGCCTTGCGATGGCAGCGGTGGCCTGGGCGCTCATCACGACGGCCTCGTTCGCGCTGTTCGGCGTCGGGTCGGGAGCGCTGTCGCCGATTCAGTACGTATTGCTCGCCGCCGCGACGCTCACGTTCTCGCTGGTCTGCGCGTCGTTCGGCTTTCTCTTCGGCCAGCTTGGAATCTCCGAGAACGCCGCGAACGCCCTGGGCAACGTCTGCGGCATGGCGTTCTCCATCCTCGGCGGCGCATGGATGAGCGTCGCGCTGCTCCCGGACGCCCTCAAGGCGGTCGGCAGGCTCACGCCCGCGCTCTGGTACACCGAGGCGATCGAGGGCGTCGCGTCCCTCGGCGACCTCGCGCCGGCATCGCAGGCGCCCCAGCTGCAGGCCGTTCTGCTTGACCTCGGCGTCTGCCTTGCGTTCGCGGTCGCCGTCCTGCTCGTCGGCCTGGTCCTCGGGCGCAGCCGCGCCGAGCGGGAGATCTGAGGGCGGGACGCACGGGGCAGCTGAACCGGGCAGACGGCGCAGGCGGGGCGGGCGGAGCCGGCACGCGCGACGCGAGATGCGCGAGCAGGGCACGCGGGCAAGCGACCGGGGATCGCGAGATGCGCAGACGAGGGCGCGACCTCAAAAGGCACTCAGGATTTCAGCGCGATCCCGCAGACTAGACAGCGGAACGAGCCCCAGATATGGAAACAGGCCAGAAGGTTTATACCTTCTGGCCTGTGCTTTTCCATGGAGCCAGCTATCAGACTCGAACTGATGACCCCCGCTTTACGAGAGCGATGCTCTACCAACTGAGCTAAGCTGGCGATCCGTGTGACCTTCGCCTCGGCAACGCCTTGGCAACGGCGAGTAGGTATATTATGTGCTCCCCCGACCGAATGCAAGACCTTTCTGCGCGTCATGCCCAACGTCGCGCTTGCACACAATTGCTCCATGCGCGGACAATCTCATGTCGCTCACGTGCGCTCGCTGAAGAACGCTCGTGCCCGCATCTGGATGGGGGCACGAGTTTGAGGGCACGTCGCTTCATTTGCCCATTTCATCGCTCGTGCGTATGCCGGTCTCCTCGATGTCAAGCTGGTAGGCAACGGGACTCGTGTCGAAGGTTGAACGCAAGGCGCCGTCGTCTGAGACGCGAATCGTATAGGTCGTGCCTGCCCGCGAGAGGGCCGCGCCGGCTTCGGTCGTCAGGCTCTTGTTTGCCATGTCCCTGAGAAGGCCGCTCGCGATGACGGTGCCGTCAGGCGAGATGACGGAGACAGTTGCCGCGGAGTTTGCGCTGACCGTCCGTGACGTGATGGTCAGCGCATCGCCGTCGTGAGCCATCGTCCACGTGAAGTCATCGGTCTGACCGGAGTACGTCAGTGCACCGCTGACGCCCTTGCACCCGGTGGCTTCAACCGGCTCATGGGGACTGACGATGCCGAGCTCAAACGCATCGTTGCCCTTGCACTGGGAGGCCAGTATCGTATAGGTGTGCCCTGCGATGAGGTTCGCAGCCACCGTCTGGCCAGACGTCAGGAGCACCGACGGGTCGGACAGGTCGTAGGTGTGCGTATTGACAAGGACCGAGCTCCCGTCATCCGTGACCATCGACAGCCGTATCTGGCTGCTTGCCTCCATCCCATCAACCGTCAGCGCATACGTGCCGTCGGACGGAGCCGTGTATGAATAGGCGCTCGTCTCACCTCTGAAGGAAAAGGCGTCCTTGACCAGCGAGGCTCCCGATATGTCAAGGGATGCATTGGGCTTGCCCACCTCAAGCGTATACTCCCCCAGAGCGGAACCTCCCTGCTCGAGTCGTATCTGGTAGGTCTTGCCGGCGTTCAGCTCCACGTAGAAGTCGGTATCGCTCGAAAGAATATTACTAAATGTACCATCGAAATTTTTATAATTTAGTTTATTTTCTTTATTTGACATATCTAGGCTAAGAAGATCAACGCTGTTATTTCGCGCATCATACACATTGAGGAGCGCCTGCACGCCGGTGTCCGCGCCCGAGAGCGCAAGGCGGTATCTGCCCGTGACGGACGGCGTGATGGTGTACGTGTTGATCTGGGACATGCCCTCGAACGTGTCGCCGTACGCATCGACGTCGGTCAGGTCAACCGACTCGTTCGGATAGCAGATCGTCGTGCGTATCATCGCGACGTGATCGTATGTGACGCGAACGGTGTAGTCGGTGGATGCATCAAGGCCGACCGAATAGGCGACCTGCTCCATCATTTCGCCTTTTTCATCGGCATATCTAATTGCTTCTTTTGATATATCTCCATTATTCGTAAATACAACGTTGCCAGCCTGATCAGATGTCATGACTTCGACCTGAGAGCCAAAGACCACCGAAGTCCACGGGATGCCCGAGAGGGAGACCCGATAGTCGCCCTTCCCCTCTGTCGTGAAGCCATAGGTGGCCGTGTTTGGGTCCTGAGCGTCAGGGACGGCCTCGGGCGTGACGACCGTTGCCGGCCGCTCCCTGCTGGCAGACTGGTCGGGCGCCCGCATCGACTCGGCGTCGATGACTGTGTCGTCTGAGGACTCGGACGCGAATGACGCGGACGGCGTCTGACCGGCGCTGGCGTACTCGTCGCTCGTAGGCGCGAGCGTCACCTCGTAGCTGCGCGCCCCCACGGGCGACACGCTCGCATACTGCCCCGACGACATCGCGGATGACGATGCGTCACCCATCGAGGACTGGGCTGCCGAGACGCTCATGAACGCGCCCAACAGGCCGCGCCCAGAGTCGTTGCCCTGCCCCGCCGCCACTGCGATGCCAGGCCACGCCATCGCCAGACCGACACCAATCGACACGATCGCTTGCGCACGCCGCTTCATGATCGCAACCTCCGTCAACGTATGGCTTGAGTCACGGGCCCGTTGCTCCCGGCCTCGTCACTCACAGCGTCATGGAAACAGGAACGGACACTGGCGGGACCAAGAGATCGACCTCCTCCCCCGCATCAGGCGCGAGCAGCCCCGACGGATCGGTCACGCGCAGGCACAGCCACCGGCCGCTGCCCTTGAACGCGAGGTCAAGCCCCTCCGAAGTCGGCACGCAGGCAGCGGACGAGGGCGTTTCCTCGTCCCCGTCGTGCATGAGAACGGCGACGTTTCCCGCGACGCTCTCGAGAGCGTAGGCGTCGGCTCCGCCGCCGGAGCCGTCCGTCCCGGCCATGGCGTTCGAGATCGCCTGTTCCGCCGCGTCGGCGAACGACTGCTCGTCAAGCCCGACGACCGCCCACGGGCCGACCTCCTGCCCGGTCCGGACGTCAAACGTCCTGCTCAGATACCAGTCGGACATGGTAGAGCGCGTGCCGCCGCCCGCGAAGCGGGAGCGGACGCGTCGTTCAAGCACCGATACGAAGCCGTTCTGGAAGAGCGCGACGTTCATCTCAATGAAACGAGCCTCCGCCGTGAGGTTGCCCTTTTCCGGTTGGACGCTCCAGTCATCGTGGTCCTGCAGGATCGCGGCGTTTATGGATGCCACGGCCGCGTCGTCGGCGTTCGGCGAGCTGATGACCGGATACGCGTCGTTTCCCTGGTCGTTCGTGATCGTCGTCCACGCATAGGTCGCGGACGTCCGCCCCGCGGCCTGCCCAAGCTGCTCCCATGGCAGCGCGGGCGGGTTGGAGATGGCGGCCTGCAGCGCCGCGTACTCGCCCGCATCGACGGGCGCCCCGTTCTTCAGGACAACGCCGTCTGCGGAAGCCTCCCCTCCGGAAGGACCTGACGAGTAGGTCGCGGGGATGATCCTGCCGCCCACGTGATCGTACGTGGTCGTTCCCTGCCAGCTGTCCTTCCAGAACAGGCAGCTGCCGCCGTCAGCGTCGATCACGCCCCACGGGGCGTCACCAGACGAGTTGACGACAGACCCGTTCGTAAGGTCTTCCGCGACACCCTCGCTCACGCAATAGATGCCGGCGATCCTTGGCGAGCCGTCCCGGGGGCCCACTCCGATAACGAGCGCGTCCTCGGCGTCCGCGCCCATCGGCACCACGACGCCCCAGGCGACCCAGCTCGCCGCGTCCTCCCAGCCCGGCCGAGGCCTGTCCTGTCCCGTCACAAGGAGGTTCATCTCGGCCAGGGGAAGGCAGGCGATGCTCGACTCGTCCGGCACCGTCTGCCAGCCGGACTCGGAGGCGGCGGCCCATTCGTCCCGAATCCCCTGCAGCGGGTCGCCGCTGCCGCTGGCGTCGCTGAGAATCGCACGGGTGTGCTGTGCCATCAGAGGCGCAAGCGGGTTGCGCAAACCGGGTGCCGCGCTTCTGCCGAGCGCCCAGTCAGCCTGGTCGCAGCAGATCTGCCCCTCGACGGCACGATATGTCTCGGCGTCAACCTCGATGCCGTCTATTGCATACGTCACCAATCCCTGTGCCTGGGGGTCGCGGGAGGACGCCAGCTCGTGGACGATCCCGCACGTGCCGTTCGCGAACGCATAGAAGACCCTATCCCCGCCGAATTCCGCCTCGATGCCAGAGACGAGGTACGTCGTCCCGTCCGAGCCGGCGGCAAGCGAGAGGACCAGCCAGCCGCCGTTCGTCACGTTCGTTGTGCCGCCTGACCAAGACAGCACCGCTTGATTTGAGACGCTATCGTAATCCCATACTTCTGTTATATATTCTGATGCGGCAGATACCAATGAATCATAGTCATTTGTTATCTGTGACGCGTCCATGGTTCCAGGCCAATACGTGACGATCAGCTGCAGCGAGGCGGAGCCGCCCATGGGCGCGAGCGCCGCAAAGGAGAGCCCCGTCGCCACCATGAAGCCGTCGCGCGTCTGCGCCCATGAAGGCTCTCCGTACTGTGAGACGGCATTCTCAAGCACCCGCCGATAGGCATCCCGCCAGGATGGCTGACCGTCATCGCTGGCCACTGAGATGCCTGACGCTGAGGCCGATGCCCCCGCCTGCTCCTCCGCGAATGATCGTGAGCCGATTCCGCCGAGGCCAGACGCAACCCCCGCGAGCGCGGAAAGTTTCACAAACGTGCGTCTAGAGAGAGTATTGTGTCGCATCGCCATCACCTCAATGCATCGTATTCATCATTCAATGCATCTAACGTGATTATTCAAGCTCATCGTTA
>CACZRK010000036.1 GCA_902783515.1 uncultured Coriobacteriaceae bacterium
CAGCGAATCATCCCCGTCCCCTTCTGCTTCATGGGCATGGGCATCTTTCGCGTCTGGACCGAGACCCTCTACGCCAACAGCCAGGTCGACTTCCCCGCTCTCGCCCTGCCCTTCTCGATCCCAATCGCCGGCGCCGACGCCTACTCGCTGTTCGACCTTGTGGCCGCCCTCGCACTTGCCCTGCTCGCGCTCGGCGCCCGGCGCATCGCGCCGCTGTACCGGCATCCAGCGGCGATCGCGGCGACGGTCGTCTGCATGGTCGGCGCCGCCATGGCGAACTTCGGCAGCATCCTCGCTCCTGCCGCGGCCGAGGTCCTGTTCTGGCCGTCGGTGGTCGGCGGCGGCGCTGGCATTGCACTCATCCTCATGCTCTGGTCGGAATTCTTCGGCTGCCTCAGCCCGCTGCGCATCGCCGTGTACTACTCCGCGAGCGTCGTCGTAGGCTGCCTCGTGCTATGGATCTTCAAGGGACTCTCGTTCTGGTGGCTCTGGGCGGGCACCTGTGCCGTCCCGATCGTCTCCCTCCTGTGCCTGTGGCGTGCGTATGCAACGCTGTCACCCGATGCATACCCGCCCGCCTACCAGGGCGAGTTCTCGTTCCCGTGGAAGCCAGTCGCGGTCGTCGGTGCATATTCGTTCGTGTACGGGCTGCGTGGCGGCGTGTTCTCCGGATACTTGGGGATGAACTCGGGCATTGGGGCCTTTCTCGGAGCCCTGCTCGTCTACGCGCTCATCTGCACAAGCGTGAAACGCGGGAGTCCTGAGACAGCAGGGGGCGACGCCACGATCGCGACGACACCATTCGACTTCTCATTGCTCTGGAAAATCGCCATGCCGCTCATGCTCGCCTCGCTCGTCCCGCTTGAGCACGTCGTCCCGGGCTGGTCGTTCGTCGCTGATACGTGCGCATTGGCGAGCTACACGGTCCTTCTCGTGCTCATCATGTCCATCCTGGGCAATCTGTCCTACCGCTATGGCGTCTGTGCGCTGTGGATCTTTGCGATCGAGCGGGCCGTCCGCCTGCTCACATCGCAAGCGGGACGCATCATCGGCAACTCCTTCGGGGATGTCGTCGGCATCGGTTGGCATGCTCTGCTCGTGCTGGTGATGGCGGCGATGCTCGTGGTCGTCGCACTGCTCTTCTTCTCGGAGAAGAACGTGTCCTCGTCGGACTGGGGCGTCGTCCTCAAGCGCCCCGCCGACGGCAGCCGCAACGACACGGCGGCGCGGGCGCTCGAGCGCAATCGCCTCGGCGTGAAGTGCGAGGAACTGGGTCGGCAGCGGGGACTCACGCCCCGCGAGGAGGAGGTCATGCTCCTACTCGCGCAGCGGCGCACGCTCGGGGAGATATCCCGCGAGCTCTACGTGGCACCCAACACCGTGAAGACCCACTCCAAGCACGTGTATCAGAAGCTGGGGATCCACTCGCGCGCCGAGCTGCTTGACATGCTGGGCGTGCACGCGGAGCCGCGGCAGTAGGGCGCGCGGCGCGACCCTCGTGGGATCGCATGGGCATCCTGTGCACCCGCGGGCGCATCGGCGTCGCGGTCGACGACGACGCGCGAACTCCGCTACACTGCCCCCTTGCACATCCGTCGCGGGCAGTTCGAAATCCATCCTGCCCCGCGCGCGACACGCCACGCACCGCGGCTCTCGCGGTCGTCGCGGCGCCCGCCGACGCGCGAAACCAAAACTAGGGAGGTGTTGGCCCGCTCGGGCCGCGCACAGCCATGGACATGAATCGGTACAGCGTCATCCCCGACAAGCGGCCGCGCGAGATCGTGCTGCTGCAGGGGCGCGGGTGCTTCTGGCGCCGGTGCGCCTTCTGCGACTACTACCACGACGCGCAGCCTGACGACGACGCGGCATTCGCGCTCAACAGCCGCGTGCTCTCGCAGGTCACGGGGCAATACGGCGAGCTCAGCGTCATCAACTCGGGGTCGGTCTTCGAGTTTGACCCGCGAACGCTCGACCTCATCCACACCGTCTGTCTCGACCGCGGCATCTCAACGCTCAGGTTCGAGTCACACTGGCGCTTCCGCGACCGCATCCCCCAGCTGCGCCGCGACTTCGCGCCCATCACCCTCAAGATGAAGGTCGGGATTGAGACCTTTGACTTCGACCTCCGCGAGAACGTCTGGCACAAGGGCATCCCCGAGCGCGACCCGCGGCGCATCGCCGAGGGCTTTGACGAGGCCAACCTCCTCGTGGGCGTCACCGGCCAGACGCGGGCGTCCATGGAGCGCGACGTCGACCTCGCCCTCAGCCTCTTTGAGAGGTTCAGCGTGAACGTGATGTGCGCGAACACCACGCCCGTCCAGCCGGACCCGCAAGTCATCGACGAGTTCATGGCGCACGTCTACCCGCGCATCGTCGACGACCCGCGCGTCGACGTCCTGATCGAGAACACCGACTTCGGCGTCGGCGCGTAAGGGAGGCCCCCCGTGAACGAGATCCTGCTCATCTGCTCCGTCGTCTTCATCTTCGGCATGACGCTGCTCGCATACCGCCTGTTCGGGCGCAGCGGCCTGTACTGCGTCTCGGCCGTCGCCGTCGTGTGCGCGAACATCGAGGTCCTCATGCTCGTGGATGCGTTCGGCATGCAGCAGACGCTCGGCAACGTCCTGTTCGCCTCGACGTTTCTCATCACCGACATCCTGAGCGAGTGCGAGGGCAAGCGCGCGGCGAACCGCGCCGTGTGGATCGGCTTCTTCACCTCGCTGTTCTTCCTCGTGATCAGCCAGAGCTGGATGCTGTACGTCCCGGCGCCGAGCGACTGGGCGCACCCCGCGATCGTGACGATCTTCTCCAACACCCCGCGCATGCTCGCTGCATCGCTCGCCGTCTACCTCGTGAGCCAGTTCTTTGACGTCTGGCTCTATCACCGCTGGTGGGCGCTCACGACCAGGCTCTCCGGCAGCCGCGAACGGTTCCTGTGGCTGCGCAACAATGGCTCCACGCTCGTGAGCCAGCTGCTCAACACCGCGCTCTACACGCTGCTTGCGTTCTGGGGCACCTATGACGCGGGCACGCTCGTCTCCATCTTCGCGTCAAGCTACGTGATCTACATCTTCACGTCGCTGCTGGACACGCCCGCACTCTACCTGGCGCGGCGCATGCACGAGCGTGGTCGCGCCGCCGGCCGGGCGGACGATGTGCATGACGTCGAGAGGGGCGACGGCGCGCGCCGCGCATGACAACCCACGCCCCGCGCCGCGCCAGGCGTGACGGGGCGACCCGACGCCAGGCGCGCCCTACTGCCTGACGCAGCGCACGGCGCAGCGGGCGGTGCCCGAGACGTCGCAGGTAAACAGCGTCAGGTCCCAGTCCGACGCCGCGTCGCTGTTCTGCCTGTTCTCGACCAGCTGCGAGACCGCGGTCGCACGCAGCGTCTCGCGG
>CACZRK010000037.1 GCA_902783515.1 uncultured Coriobacteriaceae bacterium
CCTGGCGGCGCAGGACCTCGAACGTCGGGCCGTCGTCCACCACGCGCCCGGCGCTGAGGACGATCACGCGCTGCGCGTAGTCGGCGACCACCTCCATGTCGTGGCAGACCATGATGATCGTGGTGCCCCGCTCGTGCAGCGTGCGCGCGACGCCCATGACCTTCTCACACTCGCGAAAGTCCAGGCCGGTCGTCGGCTCGTCAAGCACGAGCGTCGGCAGCGCGAGCGCCGTCACGGAGGCGAGCGCGAGCAGCTGGCGCGTGCCGCGATTCAGCAGGAACGGGTCGTCGTCCCCGTCAAACCCGAACTGATCGATGACCTCGTCCACCCGCGCGCGCGTCTCGTCGGCGGGCGTGCCGATCGCCCTGAAGCCGAAGGCGAGCTCCTCGCGCACCGTGTTGCAGCAGATCTGGCGGTCGGGGTTCTGAAAGAGGAACCCGACGCGTCGCGCCAGCTCGCTCGTGCGCAGGTCGCTCGTGGGGACGCCGTCGATGAGGACCTGGCCGGCGTCGGGCTTGAGCAGGCCGTTCATGAGGCGCATCGTCGTCGACTTGCCGGCGCCGTTCGTGCCCACGAACGCGACGAACTCGCCGTCGCCGATCGTGAAGCTCAGGTCGTGCAGGACGGGCGCCTCGGGGTCGTAGGCCACGCTCACGTCGCGGAACTCGATCATGCGATCACCCGCGCAATCCCCTCCACGGCCTCGTCGACGTCGCGGCAGACGGGCACGCCCCGCACGCCGCGGGCGCGCAGGCGGTTCGCGAGGGTGGTCGACCGCGGGCAGGCGACGCCGATGCGCAGCAGGTCGTCGCTGTGGGCGAGCACCCGCGCCGGCGCGTCCGCATAGCGCACGGTCCCCCCGTCCATGATGACGAGCAGGTCGGCGTACTCGCTGAGCAGCGCGATCTTCTGCTCCACGACCACGACCGTGGTGCCCTCCCGCCGGGCGTAGTCGCTCAGCAGGCGAAAGACCCCCCGCGAGCTCGCGGGGTCCAGCTCGGCGGTCGGCTCGTCAAGCACGAGCACCGGCGGGCGCATCGCGATGACGGAGGCGATGGCGACCTTCTGCTTCTGGCCGCCGGACAGCGAGGCGATCGTGCGGTCGCGCAGCTCGGCGATGCCCATCACCCGCAGCGCCTCGTCCACGTGCGCCTCGATACGGTCGTGCGCGACGCCGAAGTTCTCCAGGCCGTACAGCACCTCGTCCTCGACCACCGACGAGACCATCTGGCTGTCGATGTCCTGGCACACGCTGCCGACGACGCGCGAGAGGTCCGTCAGCCCCGTGTCCACGGTGTCCAGCCCGTTCACGGTGACCGACCCGTAGAAGTCGCCCGGGTAGCAGTGCGGGATGATGCCGTTCATCGCGTACGTGAGCGTGGACTTGCCCGACCCCGCCGGCCCCGTGACGCCGACGAACGCCCCGCCGGGGATGTGCAGGCTGACGTCGCGCACGACGGGGTCGGCGCTCTCTCTGTAGCGGAAGGTGAAGTCCCTGAACTCGATCATGGCGCGTGCGTCCTCTCGCGTCTCGTCGTCCGTGCGTGCGGCCCGCTAGCGCTTGAGGACCTTGCGCAGCGGCGGGACGAGGATCGTGTTGAGCACGGCGTTGAAGACCGCGGTGCCCAGGACGATCAGCGCGTAGGCGACCAGCGCGGCCGCGACGCCGCCCGTGCCGGGCAGCACGACGTTGATGAAGATGGCGAGCAGGGCGAAGGTCGCGCCGGAGACGAACGTGGAGAGGAACGTGTCCACGAAGGGGGCGACGTCAATCTTGCCGCCGACGCGCATCGGGACCTTGACGAGCAGGCCGCACACGAACGCGCCGAGCGTCTCGGACACGAGGTTGAGCAGCGGGGTCGCGTTCAGCATCGGGATCTGGCAGATCAGGCCGGCGATGAGGCCGATGGCCGCCGCCTGGCCCACCTTGGGCCGCGTGAGGATGATCGCCAGGCAGTACATGGCGATGATGAAGTTGGGCTTCATGCCGAACTGAGCGAAGAACGACCCCACGGTGAGCTTGAGCACAGCGCCGGCCGCGAGAAGCACGGCGATGAGGATGA
>CACZRK010000038.1 GCA_902783515.1 uncultured Coriobacteriaceae bacterium
CCGTGTGTGCTTCTGTGAGGGGGACACGAGGGGACCATGCGCGAGACGCTGCACAAGATGTTCCACGACCACTCGCCGCAGAACCGGCTCGGGACCTGGTACGGCCGCGTGATGACCGTCATCATCCTCCTGAGCCTGCTGCCGCTGTGCTTCAAGGGCACGACGCCCGCGCTCACGGCGATCGACCTCGCCACGACGGCCGTCTTCATCGTGGACTACGCGCTGCGCTGGGCGACGAGCGACCTGTACCTCCGCCGTGGGGCGCGGTCGTTTCTGATCTACCCCTTCACGCCCATGGCGATCGTCGACCTCGTCTCCATCCTGCCGGCCTTCTCGCCGCTCAACCAGTCCTGGCGCCTCGGCCGCCTGTTCAGGCTCCTGCGCATCGTGCGCGCCTTCAAGCTCGTGCGGTACTCGCGCAGCATGCGCATCGTCGAGCGCGTCCTCGTGGAGCAGCGTCACCCCCTCGGGGCCGTCGTGATCATCGCGATCGCGTACGTGCTCGTCTCGGCGCTCGTCGTCTTCAACGTGGAGCCCGAGACCTTCGACTCGCTCTACGACGCGGTCTACTGGGCCGTCATCAGCCTCACGACCGTCGGCTACGGCGACATCTACCCGCAGACCGACGTGGGGCGCTTCGTGGCCATGGTCTCGGCGGTCATGGGCATCGCCGTCGTCGCCCTCCCCTCCGGCATCATCACGGCCGGGCTCATGGACGCGCTGCGCGACGACCGGGAGCACTCGGGGCGCGGCGCGGCGGACGGCCACGAGGGCGGCCGCGCGGACGAGGACGTCGAGAGGCCCGGGGGCGAGCGGGCGGGCGACGACCGGGGTGGCGCCGATCACGCCGACGGGCGGCGCGCTGGCGAGGGGCCCAGGGGCTGACGGCGCGCTGGCGGCGGGCGTGCATGCGGCGCCGCATCCTCCCATGCATCTCGGAGCCGTCTTCGCGCACCTCGGGCCGTCGCCGGGCATACGCCCCCTCGTCTCGTGTACCTTCGAGTCAGACGAGGGAGAGGGGGATCCGGAATGTTGGTGCGACGCGCGTCGCAGACGAGTGATGGCCCCAAACGAAAACAGGCCGGAGACGATGTCTCCGGCCTGTGTCTTTCGTGGTGGGCGTTACAAGATTTGAACTTGTGACCTCTTCCGTGTCAGGGAAGCGCTCTCCCCCTGAGCTAAACGCCCGATGTGCGCCTTGCGGTGCGAGGAAGTACATTACCAGACCCTTACGCACCAGGCAAACGACCGCGCGTGCCCCTCCGCCCGTTCACAACTTCTCCGCACCGCGGCGAGTCGCTTCGCATCGTGACGCGGCGAGACGGCCGAGCGTCCGGACGGTCGGGCGTGGTCAGCGCGAGAGCAGCGAGGTCCGCTTGACCTCGTCGATGGTCTTCGTGCCCGCCAGCTGCATGGTGATGGAGAGCTCCATGGCAAGGTGCTCGAACACGGACGTCACGCCCTCGGCGCCGCCGAGGTTGAGGCCCCAGATGACCGGGCGGCCGATCGCGACGAGGTCGGCGCCGCTCGCGAGCGCCTTGAAGACGTGCTCGCCGCGGCGGACGCCGCTGTCAAAGATGACGGGCACGCGGTGGTCGACGGCCGCCGCGATCGAGGGCAGCACCGTGAAGGAAGCCGGGCCGCCGTCAAGCTGACGACCGCCGTGGTTGGAGACCCAGACGCCGTCGGCGCCGGCCTGGATGGACGCGAGGGCGTCCTCAGGCGACTGGATGCCCTTCACGATGACGGGAAGGCCCGACATCTCCTTGACCTTGGCGACGTCGGCGGGCACGAAGTCCTGCTTGGCGGCCGCGTAGATCTCCGAGATGCCCTTGCCGACGCCGTCGCTCTCGCTGTAGGCGGCAAGGTTCGGCATCGGCAGCGGGAACTGGAACTTGGTGACGACGTCGTCCTCTCGGTAGCCGCCGAGCGTCGAGTCGACCGTCATGACGATCGCCCTGACGCCGGCCGCGACGGCCTTCTTGATCAGGAACTCGTTGAACGCGTCGTCCTTGCTCATGTAGAGCTGGAAGAACTGCGGGGCGCCCGGGGCGGCCGCCGCGGCCGCTTCCACCGGCGTGCTGCCGTACGTGCTCATGGAGAAGAGCGAACCCGCCTTCGCCGTGCCGATGGCCGTGTCCACCTCGCCCTTCACGTGCGCCAGACCGTGGGCGGCGGAGGGCGCCTCGATGATGGGCGTCTTGAGGTCGATGCCGAAGATCGACGTGGAGAGGTCCGCGTGGGAGATGCCGCGCAGCACGCGCGGGACGATCGTGCGGTCGTTGAAGGCGCGCGTGTTCTCGCGCATCGTCCACTCGTCCTCGGCGCCCTCGCGAATGTATCCGAAGGCACCGCGGTCCATCCGTGCCCTGACGCGCTCCTCGAGGCTCGCAATGTTGACGATGTCAATAGGATGTTCCTCATTGCTTGTGTAATATGCCATCACATATCATCTTCTTATCAATCTATGCATAAATATTATGCAAATGAACTATTGCGACACAGTCTCTGGTATACCACTCGCGCCGCGCGGGCAAACGCGCCGCGCTGCCGTCAGCGCGGGCACAGAGAATCGTCTCATTTGCGCCAAACATCGGCCACATCCGCCGGCGGGGCGGCGGGCGCGGCTAGCGAAGACGACGCAGGCACCTGGCAACCCGGTGCAGGGCCGGGCGCACGGGCAGCAGCCACAACCAGAGCGCCCCCCATGCGCGGAGGCGCGCGCCGTCCGCGGGAAGACGCCTGCCGTTACGCTGGATCTCCGTCACGACGCCTCTGAGCTGAGACGGCGCGACGGGGCCCTCGACGGCGAGCTGGTTGTCCCCCACCACGTAGACGCCGTCCGGGGCGACGCGGCACACGCGATGGAGCACGAGGACGTCCCCCGCCGGGGCCGTGGCGACGGCGCCAGGCGTGAGCGCGAGCGCCCGCGCGTAGTCGCGACGGAAGAGCACGACGTCGCCCCGGCGCACGCCACGCGACCGGGCACGCGCGGCGTCGGGAAGCGGGGCGATCGTCACGCGGTCGCGTCCGGGCACGATCGTGGGGTACATGCTCCAGCCTCGGGGGGCCACGGACACGCTCATGCCGCGGGCGAGCAGCCCCTCCACGTCGACGCCGCCGTCCGTCACCCCCGCGGGCAGTACCGTATCCGTGTGCGGGCTGGTCACGGCCTCTCCCCTCCGTGCGCAGACGATACAATGCGACGGTGGGGAGACGCGGCCGCCGCGACGTCGGCGCCCGCCGGCGCCTGCCGCGACGTCACGCCGTCTGCCCGCCCTGACGTCTCTGACACTCTTCGGAAAGGATGCGCTGCCTCCCCATGGCGCCCTCATCACTCTATGCGCTGACCAAGGTCGCGGGAACATGGTACCTCATCCCGTTCGGTCAGGCGGCGGCCGGCCGAGGGCGCGCCCTCGGCCTTGACGGGTCGGGCGCGTCGCTGTGGCGCTGCCTGGAGGAGGTCGCGCGACGGGGCGGGTCGCTCGCGCAGGCGGCGCGACAGTTTGCCGACGCACAGGGGTGCGAGCCGTCGGCACGCGCCCTGGTGGCGCGCGACGTCCGCGCGTTCGCGCGCGCACTTGACGCATGCGGGGCGCTCGCCCTGGACGAAGACGACCGCCGCTGGCTCG
>CACZRK010000039.1 GCA_902783515.1 uncultured Coriobacteriaceae bacterium
CCCCACCGTGTCGAGCGTCCGCGCGATGCGGTCCTCGATCTGGTCGTGCGGGACGCCAAAGTTCTCGAGCCCGAAGAGCAGCTCGTCCTCCACCACGGACGCGACCATCTGCGCGTCGATGTCCTGCAGGACGCTGCCGACCACCCGTGAGATATCCGTCAGGGTGACGTCGCAGGTGTCGCGCCCGTCCACAAGCGTTGAGCCGAAGAGCTCGCCGCGAAAGTGGTGCGGTATCGCCCCGGAGAGCACGGAGGCCAGCGTCGACTTGCCCGCGCCAGAGGGGCCGATGACCCCCACGAACTCGCCCTCGCCTATGCGAAGCGATACGTCGCGCAGGGCGGCGGGGCCTTGCTCCCCCTCCGCAGTGGTGCCGCCGTAGCGAAACGTAACATGGGACATCTCGATGATGGGCTTGCTCTCTTGCATGTAACCGAACGCCTCTCACGCGCCTTCTGACGCGGTTCTGACTTGTATCTGCCGCGGCCGTCACGCGGACGGCCACAACCCTACCACGCACAAGGCCCGGGCGGTGCAGTCAGACTGCAAACCCGCGCGGGCCTCAACCTCATTGCTACCGCTTGGCGACGTTGTCCAGGGGCATGTAGATTACTCGCTGACCTTTAGGGCCTTGCAGACGGGGATGTAGAGCGCCTGAACCAGAATCGCGTTGAAGAGGCCGGTCGCGATGACGACGGGAAGCATAGCCGCGGCGAGCTGGGCCACGACGCCGAGCATCGCCATCTTGATGACCATGAAGATGCAGCCGCTCACGACCGTGCTGACGAAGGTGCCGATGGCGGGAACGAGCTTTTTCGCGCCGCCGCGCATGCCGGCGTTCACAATGACGGCCATGAGCATCGCGGCGACGCCCTCCGCCGCGAAGTCAATAAACGGCGAGGTCGTGGTGATCTGGATGACAGCGGCGGAGATGAGGCCGATCACGAGGGCCTGGGGAATATTCGGACGAACGACCAGAATAGTGAGGCAGAACGCCGAGATGATGAACTCGGGGCTGATGACGCCACCAGAAAGGCTTGAAATCGCCTTGCCTACGGTGAAGTTGAGGATGAATCCCGCCGCTAGGAGAACGGCGAGAAGAACGAGCGCTCGCACGTCGAGCTTGCCATGGTCGACGGTGTTGACGGTGCGGGCCTGCTGGGCGTTGGATGCGGTAGCCATGATTTTCTCCTTTACGTCGCCTTGTTGGAAGGCGCTGCGTCTCTCTATGTCATGCGATTTCGTCATTGATGTATAAACGCGCTCCTGCTAACCTTGCCATCGACGCGCGAAGGGGTCCTGGGACTTCATTCTTCCTCCTAGAACGTGCTGGTTCGTACTCACCCGCAAAAGAAAAAAGGGCTCCGGTCGAAACCGGAGCCCTTCAGTCTGCGCAGGTGTATGGCGCGAGAGACTCACGATCGACCGTTCGAAAGAGAGTTGTACCACCACCAGTTGTTCATGACCGCATTAGCGTTTCCCATGGTGACCCTCCCTTCGAAGTCCCTTGCCGCATGCGCGGCCTCGCGTCCATTGCGTTGCACTATAGGCCAAGCACGTGCGCGGGCGCAAGGGCGAAGATGTAAACGTTTCGTTTCCCCGATGCCCTCCGACGCCGCCTCGTCACGCAGGCATGGCGTGACTACATGCACTTCCTCAGGTAGAAAACGGCGATTTGGGTCCTGTTTCTCAGACCTAGCTTTGCCAGAATCGACGATATGTGGTTGCGCACCGTCCCCTCGCTCATGAAGAGCGTCGCAGCAACCTCCGCGTTCGTCATGCCGTCCGCAATCGCACGGACCACGTCTACCTCCCGCGCGGAAAGCCCCTTGAGCGCACTCTCGTTTCGGGCAGCCGGCAACGCGGTGCCTCCCCTCGATCCCGTACCTACCGAAAGCTCCGCGGCACGTGCGAGGACCTCCCCCTCCAGCACGCACTGGCCGTTCATGACGGACCTCAACGCGGGTGCGATCGTGGAAACGTCCTGCTTGATGAGGTAGCCTCGCGCACCAAGCCTAAGCGCGCGGACGATGTACTCGTCATCGGAAAACGTCGTCAGAAACACGATGCGTGCCGACGGCTCCATACCGAGGATTTCCTCTGCCGCAGTCAAGCCGTCTCCGTCAGTCATCTGGATGTCCATGAGCACGACATCCGGCTCGACACGCGTGAAGAGAGACACCGCCTCGTGCCCGCTCGTACCTGTGCCCACGACATCTACGTCCTGCTCTGCGCCCAGTATCGTGGCCAGGGACCTGACCACGATACCGTCGTCGTCCACCACGATCGCCCTCATTGGCAAGCCTCCTCGTCCATCCCCCTCGGAACCGATGCGAACACGACGAACCTCTCGCTTTCCCGCCCGCCGTCGACTCGGGCGGAGAACACGCCGCCCATCTCGAGCACACGCGACCGCATCGACCTCAACCCCATGCCATGCAGCTCAAGATCGGTCCCCTGGGGTGGCATAGTGCCGTCGTTCGTGATGCGGAGCTGCCAGAGCCCCGGAAGGCAGGTAACCGCTACGAGGGCATCGGATGCATGTGCATGGCGGGCCGCGTTCGTGAGCGCCTCCCTGGCGACCATCAGGAAACACCTGCTTACCATGACCGGAGGAGCGACATCCAAGCTGCATGTCACCGTCACATTCCGAATGCCGCACTCCGACGCGAGCCTGTTCAGCTCGCAGCCCAAGTCAACACCGGAATCCTCCAGGGCATGAACGCTCCTGCGCATGGACGAAAGCGCATCGTTCAGTCCACCGAGAACCTCGTCGAGGTCCTCAACGACCGCGGAATCGTCCCTATGGACCACCTTGAGCGCTTCCACCTGCAAGACGAGCCTCGTGAGCAGATGTCCCACGGAGTCATGAATCTCCCTCGCAATCCTCGTGCGCTCGGAGAGCGCCGCCGCATGCGTCTCGTACTCGC
>CACZRK010000040.1 GCA_902783515.1 uncultured Coriobacteriaceae bacterium
GGTGAACTCGATCGGCTGGTCACGCTCGCGCGAGCTGTCAAAGACCGTCCCGTCGTCAAGCGTCCCCACGTAGTGAACCTTCACCCGCTTGCCCGCGTTGTTCGGCGTCTCCTGCGCGACGCCCTTCGCGTTGTCACTTCCCGTGCTCATCGACGTGCCTCCTTGCCGTTGATGTCCCGATGACGCCCGCCATCTTACGCCATTCGCGCGCGTGGGAGCCGGGCGGTCCCCTGGCGCGTCGCGCGACCGGCGCCCCCCTCGGCGCGCCGGCCGGGTGCTCGATGTAAACATTGGTGAACAAACGTCGTCTGCCGCGCACCTGTGCACGGAAGATAGTAATCTGGCATCAACTAGTTAGACACATCTAACGAGGTGACGTAAGAGGAGGCCGGCACGTGGGCGGCGCGACATGCATGGGACGGGTGCCGGCAAGGTGGCGGTGCCGGGAGTGCCTGACGCTTTGCCAGGGACTCCGCGCATGCCGGTGGGAGACGCTCCCCGACGGCGCGGGCGCGCCCGACGGCGGGGAGCCGCAGGCCGACGTCGGTGACGACGACCTGCTCGTCGCGTTCGTCGAGCGAGGCGCGGGGCTGCTCCTCGCGGACGGCACCCACGAGCAGCTGCTCGAGCCGGGAGACGCGTTCGTCGCGCGCGCGTCGCGCCTCCCGACGCCGGCACGCCGCGAGCCGGGGGACGCGCCGTGCGCGCGGCTGGTCGCGATCGTCCTGCGGGAGGGCGCCGTGTCCAGCGAGACGAGGCGGGTACTCGCGGGATTCGGCGCCGACGTCTCCGGCGTCGCGCGTGCCCTGCGGGGCGCGTCATGGCGCCGACTCGGGACGTCCGCCGAGACGACGCGCGCCTTCAGGGAGCTCTCCGTCTCGCTTGCCTGCGACGACGTGTTTCGCTGCCGCCTCGCGTCGGTGGCCGTCGCCCGCCAGGTCGTGCTCGACGCGGGCGGCGACCTGCGCTCCGACGGGAGGGAGGGGCGCATCGTCCTGCGCGCCTGCGACGTCATGCGCGAGCGCCTCGCGGAGGGCAGCACGATCGCCGACGTCGCCCGCGCGTGCGGGGTCTCCGTCTCCACGCTGCGCCGCGCGTTCGTGCGGGTCACGGGGATGCCCGTCCATGCCTGGCTGACCTCGGAGCGCATGCGCGTGGCCTCCGACCTGCTCCTTGAGAGCGACCGGCCCGTGGGGGACGTGGCGCTCGCAGTCGGGTACGCGAACCCCTCCAAGTTCTCCCGCGCGTTCTCCTCGCGCGTCGGGATGACGCCGCGCGAGTGGCGTCGCGCCGCGTGGAACGGCGCCGCACGCGACGGCGGGGAGCGCTAGGCGCGGGCGCCGAGACGCGGCGCCGCCTGGCTCGGCGGCAGCTCCCCTCCCGTCCTGGACGGCAGGTAGGCCCGCGTGTTCGCGGCCGAGATCAGGACGGTCGAGAGGTTGTGCAGGATGCTCGCGGTCATGAGCGGCAGGACGCCCGCCACCCCCAGCACGATGAGCGCGCTGTTGAAGCCGACGATAAGGCGGTAGTCGGTCGAGATGCGTGCCATGAGGCGCATGGCGAGCTCGCGCGTCTCGGGGAGCACGTCCAGCGAGGAGCTGAGGATCGTGACGTCCGCGACGGCCCGCGCGACGTCGCTGGCGTCCGCCATGGCGACGGAGCAGTCCGCGGCCGCCAGGGCGGGGGAGTCGTTGACGCCGTCGCCGATCATGAGCACGGCATGCCCCTCGGCCTGCAGGCGACGCACGATCGCGGCCTTGTCCTCCGGCAGCACCTGGGCGAAGTAGCCGTCAAGCCCGAGCTGCCCGGCGATGTCGCGCGCGGCGCGCTCGGAGTCGCCCGTGATCATGAGCACGCGGCTGACGCCGAGCTGGCGCAGCCGGCGCACGGCGTGCGCGGCGTCGGGCCTCACGGGGTCGGACACGCAGACGGCGCCCCTGAGCTGCCCGCCGACCGCGTAGTAGACGACCGACGCGTTCGGCGCCGCCGACTCCACGCGCTCGTCCATGCCGTCGGGCATCGGCACGCCCTCGTCCTCAAAGATGAAGTGACGGCTGCCGATGCAGGCGCGCTGGCCGTTGATGGAGGTGGCGATGCCGTGCGCTACGACGTACTCGACCGTGGCGTGGCCCTCGTTCTCATGGTGCAAGCCGCGCTCCCGGGCGGCGTTGACGATCGCGCGCGCCATGCTGTGCGGGAAGTGCTCCTCGATGCAGGCGGCGTTGCGCAGCACGTCGTCGGTGCTGTCCTCGCAGAACGAGACGACGGCGACGACCTGCGGTGATGAGAGGGTGAGCGTGCCGGTCTTGTCGAACACCGCGGTGTCGGCGGCGGCGAGCGCCTCCATGTACTTGCCGCCCTTCACGACGGCGCCGCGCGCGGCGGACTCGCTCATCGAGCTCATGACGGCGATGGGCATCGCGAGGCGGATCGCGCAGGAGTAGTCCACCACGAGCACGGCCATCGCCTTGGTCAGGTTGCGCGTGAGGGCGAGGATGGCGAAGAACGCGAGGAAGCTGTAGGGCACCAGGCCGTCGGCGAGGCGCTCCGCGCGCCCCTGCAGGGACGCCTTCAGGTCGGACGACTCCTGCACCATCGTGACGATGCGGTCGATGCGGGCGAGGCCCGGCGGCGCGATCACGCGCACCTTCAGGTCGCCGTCGTCAAGCGCGGTGCCCGCATAGACGGTCGCGCCCACGCGCTTGTGCACGAGGCGGGACTCGCCCGTCATGGAGGACTCGTCCAGGTCACCCTCGCCGTCCACGACCGCGCCGTCTACCGGCAGGACCGCGCCCGTGCGCAGGTGGAGGATCTGGTCACGCCTGACCTCGCCGATCGGGATGCTGACGTCGGTGCCGTCGATGACCGCCCAGACCGTCTCCGGGCGCGTGACGATGCCGTCGCGCAGCGCGAGGCGCGTGCGGCGCTGCACGTGGCGCTCCATGATGTCGGTGAGGTCCAGCATCATCATGACGAGGGAGGCGTCGCTGTACGAGCCCCGCGCGATGGTCAGCGCGACGGCCGTGGCGTCCAGGACCTCCACGGTGATCTCGCCTCTCAGCAGGTGTCGCAGGCCGCGCACGACGAAGCGCACGCCCTGCAGCACCGTGTAGGCGATCGATATCGGGCGGGGGAGCAGGAACGTGCGCGCGAGGCGCCAGAACACGAGGTTGCTCACGTCAAGCGCGAACGCGGCCTTCTCGAGAGAGACGGCGAGCCCCTGCGGCACGGCGAGGTCGTCCTCGCGCGCCGTCGGTAGCGCCAGCACGTCAAGGGACGTCATGGTCGCCAGGACGCGCCCGCGGGCGGACGGGTCCATGGTGACGACGACGGAGCCGCTGCGATGGTGCGCGACGGCGCTCGTCACGCCACTCACCTGCAGCAGCGCGACCGACACGCCGCGCGCCTCGTCGGGCGTGAGCGCGCCTGCCGTCACGCGCAGGCTCAGTCGCCCGGGGATGTCTGACGCTATCCGATACAGCATGCGTGCTTCCTTCCGGTGAAGCCGGCGCGCCGCGGGCCCGTGACGCGCCCGTCGAGAGACCCCTGCGGCCCCTCCGACGGGTGGCCGCGGCCCCGCGGCGCGCCTCTCCTGCCAGCCCTGTCGTGCCCGCGACGTGCCTATGCGGTCGTCGTGGCGTCGCTCGCCTCGGCCTGCGCGGCGCCGTCGACGCGAGCGGTGACCTTCTCGCGGATGTCAGGCTCGAGCTTGGCGATCTCCTCCTTCACGCCGGCGTCGATCTTGGCCCTGCGGCGCGCCTCGGCGCGACGGTCGTTGGCGTCGTCGGCGATGGCCTGCGTCTCCTTGCTGACGGCGTCTGCGGCGGTCATGGCGCCGGTCGTGATGCCGACGACAGCCTTGTGGAGGATGCCGCTCGCCGCGAGACCGGCGACGGCACCTGCGGCGGCGGCGCCGCCGGCGAAGATCCAACCATGGGCAAGTGACATGATGAGCGCGCTCCTCTCGCAGGGACGCCCGGCGCGCCGTCCTGGCGCCACGCGGCGCACGGGTGTGCCCAGCGTCCGGTCCGATATGGTGTCCTGATTGTCGATAAAAAGTTGTAGCGTCACAACTCTGATCGGTGCACATGAGCCCGATCGGGTCACGCGCGAGAAAAAGCCATCGCCCTCGTCGCGCGCAGCCCGCCGCGGCTCGCCGTGCCCCGCGTCGCGCCCTGCGACAGGTGGGGAATTCGCGCATCGGCGCGCGAGCGACACGCTGCCGCGCGTCAGGGGTAGAAACAGAAGCTAGTGGGCGGTGCGGCGCGCCCCCCGCCGCCGCACGTCTCGAACACATCGGAGGGAACCCCCGCATGCTGCAGCTCAAGGAGATCACCAAGGAGTACCGGGTCGGGAACGGCGCCGTGCACGCGCTTCGCGGCGTCACGATAGACTTCCGCGACAACGAGTTCGTCGCCATCCTCGGCCCCTCCGGCTGCGGCAAGACGACGCTGCTCAACATCGTCGGCGGCCTGGACTCGTACACGTCGGGCGACCTCGTGATCAACGGCACCTCCACGACGGCGTTTCGCGACGCCCAGTGGGACGCGTACCGCAACCACACGATCGGCTTCGTCTTCCAGAGCTACAACCTGATCCCGCACCAGACGGTCGTCGCCAACGTGGAGCTGGCGCTCAAGCTCGGGCGCGACGTCCCCGCCTCGGAGCGGCGGCAGCGCGCGATGGCCGCGCTCGAGCGGGTGGGGCTCGCCGACCAGGCCGAGAAGCGCCCCGGCATGCTCTCGGGCGGCCAGATGCAGCGCGTGGCGATCGCCCGCGCGCTCGTGAACGACCCGGCGGTCATCCTCGCCGACGAGCCGACCGGCGCCCTGGACACGGTGACGTCCGTCCAGATCATGGACCTGCTGAAGGAGGTCGCCTCCGACCGGCTCGTCATCATGGTCACGCACAACCCGGAGCTCGCCGACCGCTACGCGACGCGCATCGTCCGCCTGCGCGACGGCGCGGTCGTGGGCGACTCGAACCCGGTGACGCCCGAGGAGCTCGCCGCCCACGAGCCCGGCAGGCTGCCCCGGCGCACCCGCCTCGGCTGGCGGACGGCGCTCGGCCTCTCGTTCACGAACCTGCGCACCAAGAAGGGGCGCACCTTCCTGACCGCGCTCGCCGGCGCGGTGGGCATCATCGGCATCGCGCTGATCCTGTCGCTGTCGCGGGGCATGACCGGCTACATAGACGACGTGCAGAAGGGGGCCATGACCTCGTACCCGATCACGATCGAGGCGGAGTCCGTGGACCTCTCCGGCCTCATGGAGTCGGCGCAGGCCAGCGACATGCCGACCGCGGGCGAGCCCGCGACGACGCATGATGACGACGCCGTTCACGCGAACACCCGCGTCGTCCGCCAGGAGCAGCAGGTCGCGCTCAGCCTCGCGAAGAACGACCTCGCGGCGTTCAAGGCGTACCTTGACGACCCCGCCAGCGAAATCAACGCCTACATAGGCGAGAACGGCGTGGACTACGCGTACGACCTGGGCTTCAGCGTGTACACGCACGACCCCACCGGCGCCCTCGTCGACACGAACACCGTCACGCTCCAGAGCGACGGCGGCATGTCCGACGGCGCCATGGCGGGAACGGGCGCGTACGGCCCCTCCGGCAGCGACCCCATGACGAAGATGGCGTCGCTCGGCGTCGCGTTCGGCAGCCCGGTCTCCGCCACGTCCTCCTACGCCGACCTGTTCGCGCGCATGCTGGGCGGCGAGGACGGCCTCGCGAGCGACGCGGTGAAGGACAGCTATCGCGTGGTCGCGGGCAGCTGGCCCGCGAGCGCGCAGGACGTCGTGCTCGTCGTGGACGAGAACGGCGAGGTTGACCTGGAGACGATGTACAAGCTCGGCCTGCTGCCCGCCTCCGACTACACGGCGATGAGCGCCGCGATGATCGAGGGCAGGACCTATGACGTCGGCGACGAGTCGGTCTCCTACGACGACATCATCGGCAAGACGCTGGACCTCATCCCTGCGTGCGACTTCTACGTGCGCAACGAGGACGGCACCTGGCGCTGGGGCGGGAACGACGCACAGAGCATCGAGGCCGCGTCAGAGCACGCGATCCAGCTCACAATCAGCGGCATCGTGCAGCGTACGGACGACGCGCACTACACGATCGCGGGCACGATCGGCTACACGAACGCCCTGCAGGACCTCGTGATCCAGCACACGAACGACGCGGAGGTCGTGCAGGAGCAGCTTGCCGACCCGACGACGGACGTGCTGAACGGCCTGCCGTTCGCGACGGCCGGCGACGCCTCCGCCTTGGCCGACGGCGCCTCCGCCGCGACCGATGGCATGGCGAGTGCGACGGCCGACGGCGCCTCCGCCGCGACCGACGGCATGACGAGCGCGGCGGGCGCCTCAAGCGCCTCGGACGCGTCGTCGGGCTCGTCGTCCCTGCTCTCGGCGGTGTGGGGCGCGGGCAAGGCGTCCGGCGCGAGCTCGTCCGGCGCGAGTGCGGGGGGTGACGCGTCGGGCGAAAGTTCCGCCCTCTCGTCGCTGGGCAGCCTGGCGAGCGCCGCCAGCGCGCTCTCCAACGGCGGCAGCCCCGACGGCACGACCAGCACGCGCACCTATGACTCCGTCCTGAGCCAGCTCGGCTACGTCAACCCCGACAAGCCGTCCTCCATCGACATCTACGTGGACAGCTTTGACGACAAGGAGGGCGTCACGCGCGCCATCGACGACTACAACGCGCAGGCGCCGGAGGGGCAGCGGATCGTGTACACGGACCTCGTGGGGCTGCTGACCGACTCGGTCACGACCATCGTGCACTCGGTCACGTACGTGCTCATCGCCTTCGTCGCCATCTCGCTCGTCGTGAGCTCCATCATGATCGCGATCATCACGTACGTCTCGGTCCTGGAGCGCACGAAGGAGATCGGCGTGCTGCGCGCGCTGGGCGCCTCGAAGGGCGACGTGTCGCGGATCTTCAACGCCGAGACGCTGATCGAGGGCCTCTTCTCCGGCCTGCTCGGCGTCGGCATCGCCTCGCTGCTGGACATCCCGATCAGCGCGCTCATCAAGTCGATCGCCGGCGTGTCGGTGACCGCGTCGGTCGGCGTCGTGCCCGCCGTCGTCCTCGTGCTCATCAGCGTGGCGCTCACGCTGATCGCCGGCTTCATCCCGAGCCGCATGGCGTCGCGCAAGGACCCCGCCGTGGCGCTGCGCTCGGAGTAGGCGGCCATCGCCATGGGCGGCGGCAGGGGGAGGGCGCGCGGCACCGCGGGCAACGTGACGCCGCGCGCACACGGGGGATCCGGCACGGCCGCGAGCCGCGCGGGCGGTCGCGAGGCACCCA
>CACZRK010000041.1 GCA_902783515.1 uncultured Coriobacteriaceae bacterium
GCTCGCGGCGCGTGCGGTGCCGGCGGACGGGCGCACCTCGCCGTCGCGGTCGGTCGCGTCGCTCGCGTCAGACGCCTCGCGCGCGTTCGATGACGCCGCGCTGACGATCGTCTCGACGTCATCGGAGGCGCCCAGGCGCACCGCCGCGTCCGAGGCGCTCGACGCGTCCGCGAGCATGCTGCCCGCGAGCGCCTGCACGTCAACGTCGTAGGGAAGGCCGGACGGCATCGCGTAGACGGTCGTGTCGGCGTCGGAGAGCAGCTGCTGGCAGTAGGCGTTCCACGCGTCGCTCTGCTTGGCGCTCAGCGCGTCGGAGCGGACCTTGTCCTGCAGGTCAGAGGGCATGTCGGCGATCGAGGAGCCGTCGGTCGCCGGATCGTAGGACTCGGTGCACGCGATCAGCTGCACGCCCATGCCGGTCTGGATGGGGTCGCTCACCTGACCGGCGGAGAGGTCGGCGAGCGCGGTGTAGGCCACGCCGCCCATGCTCATGTCGGTGCTGGCGCCTGCGATCTGCTCGTCGGTCAGCCAGCCCTGGTCGCCCGCGGCGTCAAGCGCCTGCTGCCAGGCGTCGTCGCCCACGTAGAGCGCCTTGACGGCGTCCAGCGCGTCCTGCGCCTCCTGCTGGGTCGTCGCGATCGTGGGCGCCGTGCCGGGGCCGGCGATCGTCTGCGTCCCGTCATCGGCAGCCATGCTGTTCGTCGACGCCGCGTACGCCTGCGTGTACGCGTTGTTGCTCGCGAGCGAGTAGGTGAGCGCCGCCTCCTGGAACGTGAGGTAGCCGTTGTCTATCAGCGCCTTGACGGCGTTCGCGGCGTCAAGGTCGGGCAGGATGATGAACGCGCCGCGCTTGCCGGCGTACGCGTCCTGGTGCGCGTCCAGGTAGGACTGGACCTCGTCATCGCTCACCGTGAGGGACCCGACGACCTTGTCCTGCAGCTTGGACATCTGCATGCTCTGGCGCAGGTGCTCGGCGTAGGCGTCGTCGGTGGCGTAGCCCTGCCCGTCGCGCATCTGGTCCCAGCCGTCGCTCGCGTAGCCGTTGTAGTAGTCGCGCAGCTGGGAGAGGTGGCTCTGGACCTCGTCGTCCGTCACGGTGACGCCCTCCGAGGCGATCGCGTCGTTCATGAGGATCGTGAAGGTGTAGCTGTTCAGCGCGTCGTTGCGGATGTCCTCGGGCGTCAGGTCGTTGGCGGCGAGGTACTGCGCCCACGCGGTGTCGTCGCTCAGGCCGGCGGCGGCGCGCTTGGACTGGATGTAGTCCGTGACGTCGCTCTCCAGCACCACCGTGTTGTCGATGGACATGGCGACCGGGCCGTCCAGCAGGCTGCTGTCCAGCATCGAGGCGCTCACGGGCCCGTTCGAGGCCTTGGCGCTCGCCGCGCCGTCGGCCGCGCCGCTCGTCGCCGCGCCGCCGGGGGTGGTGGAGGCGGTCGAGGCCGTCGATCCGCCGTCAGAGCCGGACCCGCATCCCGCGAGCGTCAGCGCCAGGCAGCCGGCGCAGGCCACGGCCACTATCGAGAAGGTCAGGCGCGCACGTCCCCCGACGTGCGCCCGCGCGGCGCCTGCAGGTGCGTCCGTCCGGGCATCGCATGCGTCTCCGTTCAGTCTCATCATATGTTCGTCCCCTCTTGCTCTCTCGTGGTGGCGCGCCGTCATGCGTTCGTCAGTCGGTCGTCGCGCCCGGCGTCTGCGGGCGCGTGCCGACCGGCGGGCATGTGCCGTCGATCTTACCCCGGTGCGCCGCCGCGTGGCGCGGGCATGTCGGCGTTTTCGCCGGGTGACCACCCGCCGCGTGAGGCGTCGCTTCCGGTCGCTCCGCGCCCGGTCCCGCGCCTGACCTCGCGCTCGATCGCGTCGCGCAGGTCGCCCACCGTGGCGACGCCCGCCATGAGGTCAACGCCCACGGTCACCCCGAACGCCGTCTCGATCTCCACCATGAGCACCATCATGTCAAAGGAGGTGCAGCCCAGATCGCCGTCGAGCAGGTCGTGCGCCTGTGGCGGCTCGGCGAGCCCCTTGGCGCGCGCGACCACGGCCGCGACCCGCTCGATCGTCACGTCGCCGGCAGCGCCGTCGTCGCCGGCAGTGCCGCCGTCCCGCGCGCCGTCCCGCGCGTCGCGGAGGTCGCCTTTCCCGCGCTCGTCAGCCATGACGTCGCACCAGCTTTCCCGAGGCCGTGCGCGGCAGGGGTGCGCCCGTCAGCCGGACGTCATCCGCGCGGTGCGTCCCGTCGAGCGGCGTCGCCCTGACGAGCCGGCGCAGCTCCTCGTCAGACGGCCCGGTGGCGCCTGACAGCCCGGTGACGCCCGTCGCGCCGGCAGGGGAGGTCGCGGCGCGCACGGTGGCCACGATCCTGCCGTCCTCGCAGCTCACGAGCGCGTCCGCGACTTCGGGCAGCGCGCGGAGCGCCGCCTCGGCGACCTCCGGGGCGAGCTTCGTCCCGTCGGGCAGGACCATGAGGTCGTCAAGGCGCCCGCGCGTCCAGAGGAACCCGTCGGCATCCTTGCGGCCGAGGTCGCCCGTGTGCAGCCAGCCGTCATCGTCCAGCGCGCGTCGCGTCGCGCCCGCGTCACCCAGGTAGCCGCGCATGACGTTGGCGCCGCGCACGAGGATCTCCCCGTCGGGGGAGATCGCGGTCTCGCAGCAGCCGAGCGTGACGCCGCAGCTGCCGTCCTTGCGCCAGCCGTCGCGGTTCACGCTCACGCACGGCGCGCACTCGGTGAGCC
>CACZRK010000042.1 GCA_902783515.1 uncultured Coriobacteriaceae bacterium
ACCTGGATCGGATCCTCGCCGGTCTTCTCGCCGAGTTCGGCGATGGCGCCGTAGACGATGCGCTCGGCAAGGGACTTCTTGCCGTCCAGCATCACCTTGTTGATGAGCTGCGTGACAAGACGGTTGTTGTACACGAAATCCGGCGCGATCTCACGACGGAAGTTTCCACCACGACGAGACATGTGCTCTCCTCATAAGGGTCAGCGTCGATCGTCAGCGAATGACGCTCGACGTACGAATGCGGCTGCGGGAAGTGCCTAGTCCTTCGGGCGCTTGGCGCCGTAGCGGGAGCGCGCCTTGCGGCGATTCTGGACGGCAGCGCAGTCGTAGGCGCCACGGATGATCTTGTAGCGCACGCCAGGCAGGTCGCGGACGCGGCCGCCGCGGATGAGCACGATCGAGTGCTCCTGCAGGTTGTGACCCTCGCCGGGGATGTACGCGGTGGCCTCGATGCCGTTCACGAGACGCACACGGGCGACCTTGCGCAGAGCCGAGTTCGGCTTCTTGGGGCTCGTCGTGTAGACGCGCGTGCAGACGGCGCGCTTCTGGGGGTTGCCCTTCAGAGCGGCGTTCTTGGACTTGGCGCTGACCTTCTTGCGTCCCTGACGGACGAGCTGGTTGATCGTAGGCAAAGCTCTACTCCTTCAAGACTCGTTTCCTATTGCCTGGCCTGGGTGTGGGTAGGGTCCCAGCCAGGCACGATGAAGCAGACTACACGCCGCCGCGAGAATTGTCAAAAAGCAACGCATCCGGGCGTATCTATATCTCATATTCCAGATTCATGCAGGTCATTACTGGCGTTGGCGAACCGGTTACGTGATGATCTCACAGCCCGTGCGCCACCGTTCGCGCCTCTGCATAGCAAAACCACAGACGTCGGGAGCGCGCCTCGCTGGCGCGCCGAGACGCGTCGCTCCCCTGCCGACACCTCTCCCCAAAACGACGAGCTGCCGCCCGTCAGGTACCTGACGGACGGCAGCCCCTCTCAAACCGCTCTGAGGTCGTGCGGCGCCAGCCGCGTCGGCCTACTCCTTGTCGTCCCCGAAGGCGTCGCCGAGCAGGTCGCTGAGCTGGCTCGCGGCCTCGTCGTCGGACAGCGAGGGGTTCGCCTCGTCGTCCTCGTCGTTGTCGTCGTCGCCGCCGTGGCTCGCACTGAGGAGCTCGTCCAGGGACTGATGGTCCTCGTTGATCACGTCGTCGCTGGCGCTGCCCGACGAGGAGGACCCAATCATCTCGTCGTCGTAGTGATGCGTCGTCGGCGCGCTCGTGCCGAGCAGGATGTCATCGCCGTCCGGCGAGAAGACCATCTCCAGGAGCTGCGAGATGTCCTCGTCATCGGCGGCGGAGTCATCGGGCTCGAGGATGTACAGCAGCCCGCGTGCCTCCAGGCCCTCGCGCAGCTCCTCGATGGCCTTCGCGCCGATGCCGTCGATGCGCAGCAGTTCGTCCTCGGTCTTGCCCACCAGGTCGCCGACCGTCTCGATGCCGACCTCCGAGAACTTGTTGGTCCAGCGCTGCGACACGCCCAGGTCGTCAAAGAGGTAGAGCTTCGCGTCCTCCGGGGACAGCGTGTAGCCGTTGTGCGACAGCACGCCGTTCTCGTAGCCGTAGCCGCCCTCGCCGCCGACCCACTCGGGCTGGCGCGGCAGACGGTCCTCGATCTCGCGCAGCTCGGTCGGGGCCCACTCGGGCAGCGCCTCGCCGTTGCGCGCGGACTCGTCGATTGCGTGGCCGTTGTACGTGAGCGGCACGTTGCGGTACGCGCTCAGGCCGGTGCCGGCGGGGATGCGCTTGCCGATGATGACGTTGGCCTTCAGGTCGCTGAGCGAGTCCACCTTGCCCTCGATGGCGGCCTTCGTGAGGACCTCCGCGGTCCTCTCGAAGGAGGCGCTGGAGAGCCAGGAGCCGGACGCCATGGACGCGCGCACGATGCCGAGGATGACCGGGTGCGCCTTGGGCGGGTTCTTGCCCTCAAGCTGCAGGCGGTTGACCTCGTCCTCGAACTCGTGGCGGTCGACGTACTGGTTGAGCAGGTACGGCGAGTCGCCCGTGTCGGTGACGCAGACGCGACGCAGCATCTGGCGCGCGATGACCTCGATGTGCTTCTCGTTCAGGTCAACGCCCTGGCCGGAGTACACATCCTTGATCGTGCCGACAAAGCGGTGCATCGTCGTCGCGGTGTCGGTGAGCGAGCGCAGCTGCTTGAAGTCGACGAAGCCCTTCGTGAGCTGGTCGCCCGCCTTGACCTGCATGCCGTCCGAGAGGTTCTCGGACAGGTCGCGCTCGCTAACGCGCGCGTCGAACGTCGCGCCCGTCTCGGGGTTCGTGACGTTGATGACGACGTCGCCGTTCTCGTGCGTGAGGTGCAGCGTGCCGGTCGTCGTGGAGAGCATGGCCTCGCGGCCGCCGACGATCTTGGAGTTCTTGACCGAGACGATGTTGAAGGCGCGGGAGACGAAGGGCAGGCCCTGCGTGATGTCCTCCTCGCCGGCGACGCCGCCGGAGTGGATCGTACGCATCGTGAGCTGCGTGCCGGGCTCGCCGATCGACTGGGCCGCGATGGCGCCGACGGCCGTGCCGATGTTGACCGGGCGACGGGTGGACAGGTCCCAGCCGTAGCACTTCTGGCACACGCCGTGCTCGCAGCGGCAGGCCACGACGGAGCGGAGCACGACCTCCTCCACGCCAGCGCGCTCCAGCGAGCGCAGGCTCACGCGGGTCGCGCTCGTGTCGGCCACGTCCTCCACGCTCGCGATGTAGCCGTCAGCCTCGCCGATGATCTCGCCGGTCGCCGGGTCCGCGATGGGCTGGAAGATGCAGCGGCCCACGAGGTCGCCGTTCAGCGAGCCCTTCTCGTCGTGGATGCGATAGGAGATGCCCTCGGTCGTGTGGCAGTCCTCCTCGCGGACGATGACGTCCTGGGCGACGTCGATGAGGCGGCGCGTCAGGTAGCCGGAGTCCGACGTGTGCGACGCCGTGTCGACTAGGCCCTTGCGGGCGCCGTACGTGGAGATGAAGTACTCCAGCGTCGAGAGGCCCTCGCGGAAGTTGGACTTGATCGGCAGCTCGATGGCGTCCGGGCCGATGACGCGCAGGTCGCGCGGGTCGGTGTCGGGCGAGATCGGCTTCTTGGCGTTCAGGACCTTCTTCGTGTTCACGTCTGCCATCAGGCCGCGCATGCCGGCGAGCTGGCGAAGCTGCGTGATGGAGCCACGGGCGCCGGAGTCGGCCATCATGAAGATGGGGTTGTCGCGACCGAAGCCCTTCTCCATGACCTTCGCGACGTCCTGGGCGGCCTTGTTCCACACGTCGATGACCTGGCGGCGGCGCTCGTCGATCGTGACCAGGCCCTCCTCGGCCAGTTCGTCGATCTCGGCCACGTCGTCGTCAGCCTTCGCGAGGATCTCGGCCTTCTCCTTCTCGGGGATGACGGCGTCCCAGACGGAGATGGTCAGGCCGGCCTTGGTGGCGTAGTGGAAGCCGACGGACTTCAGGCCGTCCAGGATGCCCTCCATCTTCGCCAGCGGGTACTTGTCCGCGCAGTCGTTCACGAGGGAGCCGACGTCCTTCTTCTTCAGCTGGAAGTTGATGAAGGGGTAGTCGTCCGGCAGCACCTCGTTGAGGATGGCGCGGCCCACGGTCGTGAGCATGCGCTCGCCCTTGTGGTGCACGCCCTGCTCGTCCACGTGGCCGAACTTGTCCCACGCGACGACGTCGTGGTCCAGACGGATCTCCACGGGGTCGTGCAGGTCGATGCCGCCCTGCGCGTCATAGGCGTTCTGCGCGTCGCGGAAGCTCGCGAACGCGCGGACGTGGCCGTCCTCGGGCATGTCGTTCATCGTCGTGATGTAGTACATGCCGATGATCATGTCCTGCGAGGGGACCGTGAGGACCTTGCCCGACGCCGGGGAGCGCAGGTTGTTGGCGGACAGCATGAGCACGCGCGCCTCGGCCTGCGCCTGCGCGGACAGCGGCACGTGGACGGACATCTGGTCGCCGTCGAAGTCGGCGTTGAACGGCGCGCACACGAGCGGGTGCAGGTGGATGGCCTTGCCCTCCACGAGCACGGGCTCAAACGCCTGGATCGAGAGGCGGTGCAGCGTAGGCGCGCGGTTCAGCAGCACGAGGCGGTCGGTGATGACCTCCTCGAGCACGTCCCACACGAACGAGTAGCTGCGGTCGATCGCGCGCTTCGCGCCCTTGATGTTCTCGGCCTTGCCGGTCTCCACGAGCCGCTTCATCACGAACGGCTTGAACAGCTCCAGGGCCATGGCTTTCGGCAGGCCGCACTGGTGCAGCTTGAGCTGCGGGTCGGTCACGATGACCGAGCGGCCGGAGTAGTCGACGCGCTTGCCGAGCAGGTTCTGGCGGAAGCGGCCCTGCTTGCCCTTGAGGGACTCGGCGAGCGACTTCAGCGCGCGGCCGCCGCGCCCGGTGACGGGGCGCCCACGCTTGCCGTTGTCGAACAGCGCGTCAACGGCCTCCTGCAGCATGCGCTTCTCGTTGTTGACGATGATCTCGGGCGCGTCAAGGTCAAGCAGCCGCTTGAGGCGGTTGTTGCGGTTGATGACGCGACGGTAGAGGTCGTTGAGGTCGGACGCGGCGAAGCGGCCGCCGTCGAGCTGCACCATCGGGCGCAGGTCCGGCGGGATAACCGGGACGACGTCCAGGATCATGTTCGCGGGGTCGTTGTGACCCTTGATGAACGCGTCCACGCACTCCAGGCGCTTCACGGCCTTCGCGCGCTTCTGGCCCTTGCCCGTCGCGACGACCTCGCGCAGCTCGTCGGCGGTCTTCTGCAGGTCCATGCGCTTCAGCAGGTCGCGGATGGCCTCGGCGCCCATGCCGCCCTCAAAGTACATCTTGTAGTACTTGCGCATCTCGCGGAAGAGCTCCTCGTCGGCGACGAGGTCCTTGACCGCGATCTTCATGAACTCCTCGTAGGCCTTGCGACGGAGCCACTTCTCGTCCTCGATCTCGTCCTTGAGGTCGGCGATCTCCTCGGCGGCGTCCTCGGCCGTGAGGGGCTCCTCGCCCTGGAGCTCGTCCTCGGGGAGGTTCACGCGGGCCTGGATCGCCTCGGACTGCGTGGCGAACTCGGCATCGAGCTGCTCGATGTCGGCCTGCATCTCCTCCTCGAGCTCCTTGGCGTCCTCGTCGCGGGCGTCGGTGTCCACGAAGGTGATGACGTTGCTCGCGAAGTACAGGACCTTCTCCAGGTCCTTGTTCTTCATCTCAAGCAGCGTGGCCATCGGGCTGGACGCGGAGCCCTTGAAGTACCAGATGTGGGAGACCGGGGCGGCGAGCTCGATGTGGCCCATGCGCTCGCGGCGCACCTTGGCGCTCGTCACCTCGACGCCGCAGCGCTCGCACGTGATGCCCTTGAAGCGCAGGCCCTTGTACTTGCCGCAGGAGCACTCCCAGTCCTTGGTCGGACCGAAGATCTTCTCGCAGAACAGGCCATCCTTCTCGGGCTTGAGCGTGCGGTAGTTGATGGTCTCCGGCTTCTTCACCTCGCCGTGCGACCATCCACGAATCTCGTCAGCCGAGGCAAGGCTGATCTTGATGCCGTCGAAGTCGTTGTTGTCGAAATCAGCCACTGCTGCTACTCCTTATCGCTTGCGTCGTCAGAGGCGGTCGCGTCGGCGGCGCCGGCGTCATCCGCATCCTGCACGCGAGGCATGTCCACGCCGCTCATGAGGTCGTCCAGGGACATCTCGGTCGCGGACTCGGGCGCCTCGTCGGCCGCGGGGGTCGTCTCGGGGGACTCGTCCGCGGGCTTCGCCGCATCGGACGCGGGCTCGACGGGCTCGATGTCCAGCGCGAGCGAGCGGATCTCCTTCACGAGGACCTTGAAGGACTCCGGCACGCCCTGCAGCGAGATGTTGTCGCCCTTCACGATGGACTCGTAGGCACGCACGCGGCCGTTCGTGTCGTCGGACTTGACGGTGAGGATCTCCTGCAGGACGTTGGACGCGCCGTACGCGTAGAGCGCCCAGACCTCCATCTCGCCGAAGCGCTGGCCGCCGAACTGCGCCTTGCCGCCGAGGGGCTGCTGCGTCACGAGGCTGTAAGGGCCGGTGGAGCGCGCGTGGATCTTGTCGTCCACCATGTGGCCG
>CACZRK010000043.1 GCA_902783515.1 uncultured Coriobacteriaceae bacterium
CGCCAGAGTCTGCATTGCACCCAAGAAGCATTCGATATCCGGCTCTCAGATGCAACAACTAGAAGATAGGAGGGTCTCATGAATACGCATGGAGAGATCGGTTCCCCCGCGCATGCGGGCTGCGGCGAGGACGGGCGACGCGTCAGGGGGCTGCCGACCGCGGCCGCAGGCGCAGTCGACCGGCGGTCGTTCGCGCTGAGCGCGTGCGCCGGCGTCGTCGGAGCGCTCGCGCTGGTCGCCGCGGCACCTGTGGCGCCGGTGGTCGCGCGCGCCGACGAGGCGGACGACGAGACGACGCTCGCAGTCACGGCGAACGCGACCGTGCGCGTGGAGCCGGACGTCGCCGAGGTGTCCCTCTCCGTCGAGCGCACGGGCGACGACGCGGCGAAGCTCAGCGACGAGCTGGCCGCCGTCGTGGACGACGCGACGCGAGCGCTGCGCGAGGCGGGCGTGCCCGAGGCGTCGATCGAGGTGTCGTCGCTCTCCATCACGCCGACGTACGACTACCATGACGGGCTGCTGGACACGAACGCCGCCCCGGAGATCACGGGGTACACCGGCAGCGTGCACGTCACGCTCGCGGACGTCGCGGTCGATCAGGTCGGCGCGGCCATCGCGGCGGCCAACGACGCCGGCGTGAACGGCGTTGACGGCGTGACCTACACCTGCTCCACCTATGACGACGCCTACGACGATGCGCTCTCGCAGGCGTGCGCCCGCGCCGCCCAGAAGGCCGACGCGATCGCGCGGGCGCTCGGGTGCGCCCGCGGCCGCGTGCGCTCCGTCGAGGAGGGTTACGAGGACCAGTCTTACAAGAGCGTCAGCGCCTCATCCGACGCCTACGCCATGGCGGAGACTGCCGCCTCGGGGGATGCGTCTGCCACGCGCGCGGTCCCCTTCAGCCCCGCCCAGCTGGAGATACGCGCGAGCGTCTCCGTCACGTACGGCATGACGCAGGCATAGGCAGGCGCAGATAGGCGTAGGTCGCGACGGACGGACCCCCGCGCGCGTCGGCTCGGTCGCGTGCCGGCGCGCGCGGTCACGGTCACGCGACCGGCTCGCCGCCCGCGACCGGCGAGGGGGCGACGGCCGCGGGAGCGGGCGTCCCGGGCCAGACGCCGGCCTGCATGAGGACCTCGTCGACGGTCGCGACGGGGACGATCTCCAGCCGCGTGCGCACCTCCTCGGCGACGTCCTCCAGGTCGTCCACGTTGTCCGCGGGGATCAGGACGCGCGTGACGCCGGCGCGCTGCGCCGCCATCAGCTTCTCGGGCAGCCCACCGATCGGCATGACGGCGCCGCGCAGCGAGACCTCGCCCGTCATCGCCAGCCGCGGGTCGACCGCATGGCCGGTCACGAGCGAGGCGATCGCCGTCGTGAGCGTCACGCCCGCCGAGGGGCCGTCCTTCGGGACGGAGCCGGCGGGCACGTGCACGTGCAGGTCGTTCTGCTCAAAGAGCTGCGCGGCCTCCGGGTAGTTCGCCTTCACGAGGCTGACGGCGATCTGCACCGACTCGCGCATCACGTCGCCGAGCTGGCCGGTCACCGTGAGCTTGCCCGTGCCGCGCGTGAAGAGCGACTCGATGTGCAGGATCTCGCCGCCCGCGCTCGTCCACGCAAGGCCCGCGACGACGCCCGGCCTCCCGTTCGCGAGCGCCGCCTCGTGGTGCATGGGGTGCGCGTCCAGGTAGGAGCGCAGGTTCTCCGTCGTGACGGTCACCACGGGTGCTTCTGCCCGCGCCGACTCCGCGTCGCGCGCGGGCTTCTCGATATCGTCGTCGCTCGTGGTCGCGGCGGACGTCGCGTCGGCGGCGCGGGCCCGCACGATGTCGACCGCCGCGATGCGGCACAGCTCGTCGATCCGGCGCTTCAGGCCGCGCACGCCGCCCTCCGCCGTGTAGTCGGAGATGATCGCGGCGAGGGCGTCGTCCTCCACGTGCAGGGCGCGCTCGTCGATGCCGGCGGCGGCCAGGGCGCGCGGGATCAGGTGCTGGCGCGCGATCTGCTGCTTCTCGGTGGGCGTGTAGCCGGTGAAGCGGATGACCTCCATGCGGTCCAGCAGCGGCTCGGGGATGGAGTCAAGCGTGTTCGCCGTGCAGATGAACAGCACGTTGGACAGGTCGTAGGGCACGTTCATGTAGTGGTCGGTGAACGTGGCGTTCTGCTCGGGGTCAAGGACCTCCAGCAGCGCGCTCGCCGGGTCGCCGTTGTACGAGGAGCCGAGCTTGTCCACCTCGTCCAGCACCATCACGGGGTTCGCGACGCCCGACTTGCGGATGCCGTCCATGATGCGGCCCGGCATGGCGCCCACGTACGTGCGGCGATGGCCGCGGATGTCGGCCTCGTCGCGCACGCCGCCCAGGCTCACGCGGACGTAGCGGCGGTGCAGCGCGCGGGCGATGCTCTGGCCGATGCTCGTCTTGCCCGTGCCC
>CACZRK010000044.1 GCA_902783515.1 uncultured Coriobacteriaceae bacterium
CAGAGACGGCCGCGTCAGCGGCGTCCGCCGCGTCGGCCGATCCCCGGCCCTCTCGACGTCCCCGGTCGCCCGAGCCGCCCGCGCGCTCGTCGGAGCCGGCGCCCAGCGCGTCCGCGTCCGCCCTGCCCAGCACGAGCATCACGACGGTCACGAGGGCGACCATGAGGAGCGTCACGCCGGCCGGGGCGAGGAGCGCGCCCGCGCCGAGCGTTGCGCTGGCGACGATGGCGAGCACGACGCCGACCCAGTCGCCGAGGTGCACCGCGATCCACCCGTACCCGTAGGCCTGTGTCGGGCTCACGTGGCCCGCCCCTGCGATAAGCGCGAAGTACATCTGCGTGAAGACGCAGAACATGAGCCGCGCGGCGATCGAGGTCGCCTCGGACACGACGAGGCCGGCGGCGCCCGGCAGCCAGACGAGGCAGCCGAGCCCCGCGAGGAGCAGCGGGCACATCCAGCGGAACAGGTACGCGGCCGTCACGCTGCGGGGATGCGACGTCGCCATGAGCGCGACGACCACCGTCAGCAGACCGCCGGACACGAGGCCGGCCGTGATGGCGGCCGGCGGCAGGTCGGCCGGCTGCGCGGCGCCCATCACGCACACGACGACGCAGCAGGCGAGGACGCCCAGGTTCGCGCGCCACGTCACGCGCAGGGCGCCGACCGGCGACTGGGCCGCGCGGCGATGCTCGTCGCGCAGGTGCGGCAGGTCAAGGTCGGACGGGACGCGGGGCGCGCCATCGCCGTCCGCCTCCGCGGCGTCCGCGCGCGAGGCCCACAGCGCGAGGCCGCAGATGAGCGGGAACGACGTGACCATCGCGAGGCTGACCCAGCCTGACGTGCTCGTGACGAGCAGGATCAGGGCGACGGCGAGCACGCCGGAGACGGGTGCGAGCACCTCGACCTCGTCTCGGTTCAGCGCGGCGTACAGGTCGCCCCACATGACCCACAGGATGCCGCTGCCGACGCCCGTCGCGATCGCGCCGACGCCGAAGGCGACCGTGGTGACCAGCGGGCACGCGACGGGCGCGAGGTACATGAGCGGCGTGCCCGCCGCGCACAGGACGGGCGCGGCGATGTCGAGCGCCGGATGCGTGGAGGGGGCGCCCAGGCGCCGCTCGGCGCGCACGACGGCCGCGATGGTGAGGATCGCGGCGAGGAGCGGGAAGGAGGCGAAGTACAGCTGGCTCGCCAGCCCGCCGTGGCCGACCCGGTCCGTCGGCGCACCGCCCGCATAGCCGCCGACGGCGCTCACGTAGAACGTGCAGAAGACCCAGGCGAGCAGAAAGTCCCAGCCCACATGTCGCGGGGTGATGCCGCGCCAGATGTCCGCGACGGCCGTCCCCAGTGCACCGACGGCACGCTGCCGCCCGCCCGTCGGCGTCGGATCGCTGTGTGCGCGTGCGTCCCCCATGGCGCCTGCCTCGACCTCCCCTGTCGTCGCGTGGCAACGGTGATCCTAGCATGAAGCGGGGCCGGATGGTGGCAGGTGGGTGGCTGACGCGGCGGAAGCGGACACGTCGGAGCCCCCATCGCTAGTGCCGCATTGCTTGCAATCGTAATGTATATATTAGTCCTCTGTAATGAATTAATCAGTATAGATATGTCATTATCATGACATCAGAATTACCTGTTACTTGCGAATTCCTGAGGTTCTCCCCCTAGCATCATCGTCGGTCGCGCGCAGGGGGCCCGGTCGGAAGCTCGGTGCCCCGCCCAGGCCGCGCGCGACGGATCCTGACGCGCTGACGATTGCGCTGACGATTGGGGAGAGGGGAACTGACGCATGGACATGCACGTTGTTGACGAGGAGACGCGGGCGCTGTGCGAGGCGTACGACGAGGGGAGGTTCCCCATCGGCAGGCGCGCGTTCCTCGCGCTCGCCGCGGCCTCGGGCGTGAGCGCTCTGGGCGGCGCCCTGCTCGCGCCTGACGCCGCGCGCGTCGCGTACGCCGCTGATGGCGAGAAGGCCGCCTCCCGCGCCGCCGACGCGGCCGCGGGCGACGAGGTGCCCGCCGCTGGCCTCGCCACGCTCACCGGCGACAAGGTGCGCTTCACGGTGCAGAGCGACGTCCACGTAGGGTCGGGCAGCAACTTCCACTCGCGCGAGAAGATCGCCCACGCGTTCGCGACGCTGTACGGCATCGCCGACGCCTACGAGGCGCACTTCATCGTTGGCGACACCGTGGATCGCGCCAACGACGCCGAGTTCGCCGAGCTCGTCGAGCTGCTCAACGCCAACGCGCGCTGCCCGCTCGGCATCACGATGGGCAACCACGAGTACTACCTGCACGGCGGTGACGGCGAGGCGGCCCGCGCCGCGTTCAGCGAGAACGTGCTCGCCAAGCTGGAGGTGCCCGGCTCGTTCCAGGCGCCCGGCGCGTCTGCTGACGGCCAGACCGACTTTGACGTCCAGATCGGCGACGCGGGCGACGGCACCGGCTATCACGTCATCGGCGTCTCCGCGCACAGCGAGGGCAACGAGTACTACGAGTACTACGGCGACCGCAAGGACTGGATCCGCGAGCGCCTCGCCAAGGACGCCGCCGAGGGCGCCGACAAGCCCATCTTCATGCTGATGCACCACCCCTTCGCCGAGACGGTCCGCCGCTCCTCGACGCAGGGCTCCTGCGCCGAGTTCGGCGACGACCCCACCGTCCCCTCGGTCGACGAGCGCTCCTTCTACGACGAGCTGTGCGAGTCGTACCCGCAGCTCATCTGCTTCTCCGGCCACACGCACACCCCTCTGCAGGACCCGCAGTCCATCTACCAGGGCGAGGGCGTCACGGTCGCGCAGACGGCGACGTTCGCGCGCGGCTACTACGAGGCCGACTGGGGCGTCGACGACGGCGGCGCCAAGGTTGGCGACGCGACGCCCGCCGGCGGCAGCGACGCGAGCGAGGCCCTGCTCGTCGAGGTCGACCGCGCGACCAACGAGGTCACCATCACCCGCATCGACTTCCGCGGTGCCGGCCGCGTCGTCGGCACGCCGTGGGTCATCGACCCCACCGCGCCCGTCGATTCGCAGCCCTACCGCCTGGCCGACCGCAAGGCGCGCGCCAAGGACCCGATCGTCGAGAAGGCCGCAGGCGCCAAGAAGGCCGCGAGCGCCGCTGCCGACGATGGCGCGGCGGACGCCGTGGCGCTGACCTTCTACACGAGCCGCTCCGTGAGCGCGTACGGTGACGGCGTCAGCGCGTACTTCTCGCTGCGCGCCGACGCGGTGCACCCCGACACGACGGGCGTGGAGGACGACCAGGTCGTGTCCTATCGCGTGCAGGTGGCCAAGGCGGACCCGAGCGGCGCCCCCTCAACCCCGTTCTACGACACGCGGTTCATCTCCGACTACTACAAGGTCCCGCAGGACCAGGCGCCGACCTTCGTGCGCCAGCTCTTCGGCATCTCCCTGACATCGGGGACCGACTACGTCATGACGGTCAGCGCGATCACGGCGTTCGGCCGCGAGGCCAAGGTCGGCACCCTCGCGTTCACGAGCGACGCGACCGTGACCGCGCCGGCGAGCAAATAGCGTCGGCGGGCAGGTGACCGGCGTCGTCCGCAGGCAGGCGGCCAGTGCCCGCGGGCAGGTGACCGTCGCCCCCCGGGGCGTGACGCCGGGGACGACGAAAAATGGGGTGCCCGCACGCGCCTCGTCGACGCGTGCGGGCACCCCGCGCTCACGACTGTCTCGACGTCGGCGCCTACAGCGCGGCGACGTACTTCCCGCACATGTAGCCGGCGGTGTAGCAGCGGCCCAGCGACAGGCCGTAGACCTTCAGCGGGTAGTCGACGCCGCCGTAGAAGTTGCCGGCGCAGTTGCCGATCGCGTACAGGCCGGGGATCGGATCGCCCTCGGGGGTCAGGCACTGGTTGTTCACGTCCACGTCCACGCCGGAGACGAGCGCGGAGATGCGCACGTGACGGTGGATGCCGTAGAACGGCGGTGTCTTGACCGGCGCCAGGTACTCGGCGGGCTTGCCGAAGTCCTCGTCGGCGCCCTTCTCGCACAGCTCGTTGTAGCGGTCGACGGTGGCCTTGAGCGCCTCGGGGTCGATCTCGAGCTTCTCGGCGAGCTCCTCGATGGTGTCGGCGACGTACGTGCCGATGAGGCCGGGGTACACGCCCTCCTTGTCGCCGTCCACCTCGGGCTCCCAGTTCACCATGGCGTCGGGGTTGACGAGCTTGCCGGGCCAGTCGGCGGCCGCGGTCATGTAGTCGGCGTCAAAGATCTGCGAGTACCAGCCGCAGTCCTGCGGGCCGCGCAGGTAGTTGTTCATGATGGACATCGGCGTGGTCTCGTTGCAGAAGCGCGAGCCGTCGTCCTTCACCGCGAGGAACGGCATGTCGCACATGCTCGCGGGGCCGGCGTCAAAGTCGTGGAGCATCTTCGTGTGGTTCAGGTCCTCCATCTTGCCGCCCGCCCACACGATCATGCGCTGGCCGTCGCCGGTCTTGTTGAACTGCTTGCGCTCCATGTTGCGCAGGTCGGGCAGGTAGTACTCGCACATGTCGGTGTTGTTCTGGTAGTCGCCGGTCGCGACGATGACGCCCTTCTTGGCGTTGAACTGGATGTGCTTCCCGTCGGCGTCCTGCCCGATCACGCCGGTGACGCCGCCCTCCTCGGCGCTGCCGACCAGCTGGACGGCGGGCGTGCTGTAGAAGATCTCGACGCCCTCGGCCTCGGCCTCCTTGGCCAGGGCGATCACGCCGTCGCCGGTGTTGTAGGGCTTCGGGCCGAAGAACGACGTCACGTAGTGCAGCTCGTAGCCGTTCACGTTGACGATGCCCTTCTGCTGCTGGTCGCCCTGGTCCACGACCTGCGCGCCCTGCTTCTCGGCCTTGGCGATCATCCACTTGACCGCCTCGCCGGAGTTGTACGCCCAGTTGCGCAGCAGCTCGCGCTTCGGGCGGTAGCCGTTCTCGGCGATCTCGGTGGAGATCAGCGCCTCGACGCCGGCGGGGTCGGACGCGTCGAGGTCGATGCCGCTGCCCGTGTTGCCCTGGCTGATGGCCGTCTCCTCCTTCTGCAGCAGGGCGACCTTCGCGCCGGCGTCGTTGGCGGAGAGCGCCGCGCACACGCCGGCCGCGCCGGCGCCGATGACGACGACGTCATAGTCCTTGGTCTCGGCGACGTCGGTGATCGGGTCGGGCTTGACGAAGAACGAGGGCGTCGCGGCCGGGGTCTCGGCCGTAAACGACGGGCCCTCCTTCGCCATCGCCTGCGTGCCGGCGACGCCGGCCGCGGCGACGGCGCCCGCGGCGATGCCGGCCGTCTTGACGAAGCCACGACGAGAGACGCTGGTGGAAGTGCGCATGCTCATGGATCCTCCCCTTGTCCGGTTCCCTGACCGCCGGCGCGAGCCCGACGCGTGCCTGGCGTGCGTGGCGCCGTGTGTGCGTGGCGCCGGCGGATCTGATCGACGCCCTGAATCTACGGAGGGCCGGCGGGTTGCGGCAATAGGGTGGGGCATAACCCGGCGGTTCGGGCAATTAACCCCTCGCCTCGTGCGTCACCCCCTGGCGTCGGCGGCATATAATCAAAGTTTCTGGCATGCATGGGGGACTGGCGCGCCGAGGTCGGCGATCGCCGGGGTCTGCCGGCGGCGCGCTGGGCGGGCGAGGAGGTCGGGCGCGCGCCGCCTGGGCGCCGGGTGCGAGGGGGGGGATGTCGCGTGGCGAGAGGGTCTGCGGCGATGCCTGCGGGCGTGCGTGACGACGTGCCGGCAAGCCGCGCGCACCCGGGCGATCGCCTGCGCCGCTGGCGCTCGATCCTCTCGACGGCGCCGCTCTCGTTCCTCGGCCTGGGCGTGTACCGCGCGTGGATCGAGATCGCCTTTGTCGGCACGACCATCGACTTCCCGACGCACCGCGTCGCCGCGCACGACGCCTTTGACCTCGTGATGGTCGTGACCATGCTCGTGCTCGCGGCGCTGCACAAGCGGATCACCCCGCTGCGCGAGCGACGCTGGGCGCGCCCCGTCGCCGTGGCGCTGCTCGTGCTCTCCACGGTGGGCGAGTTCGCGTCCGTGTGGCGTCCCGACCTCGCCGTGCCGCTCGCCTGGCCGTGCGCGGTGGCGGGTGGCGTCGGCATCGCGGTGATGATCCTGCTGTGGAGCGAGCTGTACGCCTGTGAGTCGCCGGTGCGCATCTGCCTGCTGTACGCCCTGTCGCTCGTGTGCGGCGCCCTGGTCGTCTACGTGTACCGCGGCTTCAAGGCTGACTGGCTGCCGGTCATGACGTGCCTGCTCCCGGTCGTCTCGATCGCGTGCCTCTCGTACGCCTGGCGCAGCGTGCCGCCGCCGCGCCGTCCGGTCGCCCGCGCGGCGGCGTTCACCTTCCCCTGGAAGCCCATCGCGGTCGTGAGCATCTACTGCTTTGCCTTCGGCCTGCAGGAGGTGAGCAGCTACGGGACGTTCGGGCCGCACTCGGCGCCCGGGATGGTCGCCTGCTCGCTGCTGGTCGTGGCCGCCATCGTGACGCTGTCGGGCCGCGTGGAGTTCCAGACGATCTACGGGACGTGGCTGCCGTTCCTCTCGGCGACGTTCCTGCTGCTGCCCGTGCTCGTGCCCGCGCAGTCGCCGATGGGCGGGACGTTTGCCGCCTTTGACGCCTTCAGCGCGAACTTCGGGTACGCGGCCAGCGAGATCTTCGTCATGACGATGGTCGGCTCCATCTGCTACCACTACGGCGTGAGCGCCGTCTGGCTGTTCGGCATCGAGCGCGCCGTCCGCGCCCTCGCCATGCTCGCAGGCCGCCACGCGACGCTCCTCGCGGCGCAGGCCTCGCTGCCCGTCGCGCCGCTCGTGGCGGTCGCCGTGCTGGTCGCGACGTTCATGGTCGTGTCCGAGAAGCGCCTGGACTCCGCCTGGGGCGTGCGCGTGCAGCCCGACGGCGAGGGCGAGCCCGGCGACGTGACGCGCCGCGGGGCGCTCGTGAGCCGCTGCAGCGACCTCGCGCGCGCCCACGGCCTCACGCAGCGCGAGGAGGAGGTGCTCATCCTGCTGGCCGAGCACAAGACGGCCGGCGACATAGAGCGAGAGCTGCTCATCGCGAACGGCACCGCGAAGGCGCACATCGGCCACGTGTACCAGAAGCTGGGCATCCACTCCCGCGAGCAGCTCTTTGAGGTCACCGGCGCCGAGGGCGTCCAGAGGCCCGCGGGCGCCGCCGAGGCGCCGACGGGCTAGGCGAAGGCGGTGGAACGCGCGTCGGGCCGGCCGCGCCGGGCCATCGTCGCCGACGCGTAGGCGCCGCGCCCCGATCGCCTCGCTCGTGACGCCCGCCCGTGGCGAGAACAGAGCACTGACACACACGCCGGCCGCGGGAGCGCTAACGTGAGAC
>CACZRK010000045.1 GCA_902783515.1 uncultured Coriobacteriaceae bacterium
CGCGCCGGCATCGGCGCCGTCGTCGGCCGCGGCTGCGTCCGACCTCCCCGCGCCCCGGCGCTCGGCGCCCGCCGCGCTCGCCTCGCCTGCCAGGTAGGCGGCGTAGAGCGGGACGAGCGGCAGCACGCAGGGGGAGAAGAAGCTCACGAGCCCCTGCAGAAACACGATGCCGATCAGCGCGAGGCTCAGCCCCGTGGTCACGTCTGTCCCCATAGCTGGTCTCCCCCCGTCGTTCGGCACGTCGCCTGGCGCGACGGGCCACGCGTGCCGCGATCCCCCCGGTCGTCTCGATCCCACAAATCTACCCCATGCGGGCCGTCCGCGGGCGGTCCCGTCGGCTCGTCGCGCGATCTCTGCTATTTGTCGTGAGGTGCGGCGGGCGCCCGGCCGCATGACGCGCCATGGGGTAGGCTAGGACGTTCTCAGGCGGGCGCGGCCGTGGGAGGGGCGCTTGCCGCCGCACCCGGCGATCGACGCACGCGGTCACGCACACCGCCTTCACGCGCGACCGCGCATGCCCTGCGACAACCGGCGATTACAGATGGTGAGGCCGTCCAGATGCTCAACGTTCTCCATGCCGTCCTGCACGTCTTTGACTTCGAGGCCGGGACCGCGACCTTCTCCCGGCGCGAGCTGGACCTCGGCAGCCGGCCGGTCGTGTCATACGTGCGCAGCTTCCTGCGCAAGGCCGCCAATAGTGCCGAGAGCCGCCACGGCGAGTTCCAGCCGACGAGCGGCTTCGTCGGGGAGCTCGACCAGTACCTGGACGGCCGCCGCGACTTCGTGGACCTCTCCGTGCAGATCGGACAGTTCCTCTTTGAGGAGATCCGCCGCTCCGACGCGCCCGAGCAGTGCGACCTGCTCGTGGCCGACTTTGAGGACGAGGCCGCGCCGGGCGCGGGCACGAAGGTCGACGTCGCGGGCAACGCCGAGGTCGGTGACGGCGCGGACTTCGCCGACGCGGTGGACGCCGCGATGCAGCAGGCGCTGGAGGCCTCCTACGAGGGCCACGGCGACCGCAAGTTCGCGCTGATCCTGCTGCCGCGCAAGAAAGCCTTCATGCACGAGATGGAGGGCTCCGACGGGTCGGCGTACAACGAGCTGCTGCGCAACGACGCGGCGCTGCCGAACCCCACGCAGAAGGTGGACTGCTACGCGGTCGTGAACACGCGCACGATGGCGATCGACTTCTCCGACAAGCCGCGCATGGTCGCGGGCGAGGAGCGCTACGTGATTCCCGACGGGCTGCTGCAGTGCTCCACGCACGCCTCCACGCGCGAGGTGATCCAGCAGGTCACGAGCATCGTCGAGGAGGTCGCCAACGAGTACGGCGCCAACGCGACGGTCGCGGTCTCCAAGGCGAAGGCCCTCGTGAGCGAGAACGCCGGCGAGTCGGAGACGCTGCTGCCGTGGGACATCGGCGACGAGGTCTTTGAGGACGCGCCGCAGATGCGCGAGCGCTACCAGCAGCGCACGCGCGAGGCGGACCTGCCCGAGCGCGTGCAGGTCAAGCGCAGCGTGGCGACGCGCATGGCGAAGAGCCAGAAGATCCGCACCGACACCGGCATAGAGATCACGTTCCCCTCGGAGTACAGCGCCACGTCCGACTTCATCGCGTTCCTCACGCAGCCGGACGGGTCCATCAACATCGAGATCAAGGGCATTGGCAAGATCGAGAACCGCTAGGGCCCCGGCCGGCGGCGCGCGCCCGGGGTATAATCGAGCGGATGCCTGGGGGTCGGGGCGTGCCGAGACGGCAGGGAACCGTGCGAAGGGAGATCGCGATGACGGACGACCGCGCGACGCAAGGGACGGGGCGCGACGAGCGCGACGCTGACGACGCGCGCGACGCCGTGTGCGGGGAGGCGCCGGTCGCGTGCGACGACGCCGCCGACGCGCGGGGACGTGACGACGAAGGCCCGAAGGACAGGCGGCGGGGCGCGATGCGGAGGGTGACCGCCTCCACGCGCTTCATCGCGATCGTGCCGGCGATCGGCTTCATGATCTCGGCGGTCGTGCTCGCCGTGAGCGTGCTGGTCCACGTGGTGATGTCATCGATCGAGCTCGCGGAGGGCGCGATTGACGTCACGGAGCTCGCGATCGAGTACGTGGAGTACGCCGACCTCTTCCTGCTCGCCGTCGTGCTGTACATCCTGGCGCTCGGCCTGATCTCGCTGTTCGTCACCGAGCGCATCCCCGTGCCGAGCTGGCTGAGCTTTGACGACTTTGACGACCTGAAGGAGCGCCTCGTCAGCGTCATCAACGTCATGCTCGGCGTGTACTTCCTCGGGCGCGTGCTGAACGGGGCGAGTGGCCCCGACATCATGTGGCTCGGCCTCGCGTGCGCGATCGTGATCGTCGCGCTCACGCTGTTCGTGCGGATCGTCATCAAGGGCGGGCACGACCACTAGGCATCGACGCGCCCCCCGCACGGAACGCATGCGTGCGGGGGGCGATCTGCGCGCGGGTGCGCGACGCGGGCGCGCGCGACGTGGGTCGCCGCCTAGAACTCCGCGTTGCCGACGGTGCGGGGGTGCGGGATGACGTCGCGGATGTTGGAGACGCCGGTCAGGTACATGACGAGGCGCTCGAAGCCCAGGCCGAACCCCGCGTGGTGGCAGGTGCCGTAGCGACGCAGGTCACAGTAGTAGCGATACTGCTCGGCGTCCATGCCCAGCTCGGCGATGCGGCGCTCGAGCACGTCCAGGCGCTCCTCGCGCTGCGACCCGCCGATGATCTCGCCGATGCCGGGGACGAGGCAGTCCGCGGCGGCGACCGTCTTGCCGTCGTCGTTCAGGCGCATGTAGAAGGCCTTGATCGCCGCGGGGTAGTCGGTCACGAACGTCGGCTTGCCAAAGTGGTGCTCGGTGAGGAAGCGCTCGTGCTCGGTCGCGAGGTCGCAACCCCAGAAGACCGGGTACTCGAACGTGTGGCCGGCGTCGACGGCCTCCTGGAGGATCTTGATCGCGTCGGTGTAGCTCACGCGCTCGAAGTCGCTGGACGCGACGTGCTCCAGGCGCTCGCGCAGCCCCTTGTCGACCCAGGTGCTGCAGAAGTCGATCTCGTCGGGGCAGCGGTCCAGGACGTCGCGGATGACCTGCTTGAGCATGGCCTCGGCGAGATCCATGTCATCCTTCAGGTCGGCGAAGGCGATCTCGGGCTCCACCATCCAGAACTCTGCGGCGTGGCGCGCGGTGTTGGAGTCCTCGGCGCGGAACGTCGGGCCGAACGTGTAGACGCTGCCGAACGCCATCGCGTAGTTCTCCGCCTGCAGCTGGCCGGACACCGTCAGGTTCGCCGGCGTGCCGAAGAAGTCGCGGGAGTAGTCGACCGAGCCGTCGGGCAGCTTCGGGACGTTCGCGAGGTCGAGCGTCGTGACGCGGAACATCTCGCCGGCGCCCTCGGCGTCGGAGGCGGTGATGATCGGCGTGTTCACATAGAGGAAGCCGCGCTCCTGGAAGAAGCGGTGGATGGCGTAGGCGGCCGTCGAGCGGACGCGGAAGACCGCGCGGAACAGGTTCGTGCGCGCGCGCAGGTGCTGGATGGTGCGCAGGTACTCGTTGGTGTGGTGCTTCTTCTGCAGCGGGTAGTCGGGCGCCGAGGGGCCCTCCACCACGACGTCGGTCGCCTGCAGCTCAAAGGGCTGCTTGGCCTGCGGCGTCAGTGCGAGCGTGCCGGTGACGATGAGCGCGGCGCCGACGTTCTGGGCGACGACGGCGTCGTAGTCGGCGAAGGTGTCGCGATTGAGGACGACCTGGAGGCTGTTGAAGCAGCTGCCGTCGTTGAGCGTGACGAACGCGAGCGTCTTCATGTCGCGCGTCGAGCGGACCCAGCCGGCGACCGTGATGGTCGAGCCGCCCAGGGCCTCGGAGTTTGCGAAGAGCTTGGCAATGGTGGTGCGTTCCACGGAAAGTGCCCCCTTTGCGAGGTGGTGACGTGCAGGTGAGAGGTGCCGGCGCGCGACTGACCGCGCGGGTTTCGCGCGGCCACGCGACGCGTCGCGGGGATTCCCGGAGCGCCGCGGGGGCTGACGTCGGCAGCGAGGTACATGTCGTTCAGGATAGCCGAGTTGCGAGCGTGCTGCCGTGCGCGCGAGGAAAGGGCGCGCATGCTGCAAGGAAAACCGACTCGTGA
>CACZRK010000046.1 GCA_902783515.1 uncultured Coriobacteriaceae bacterium
CAGCGGCCGCGAGGCGTGCCACACGGCGACGTCCTGCTCGGGCGCGCGGCCGGCGCCCCGGTCGCGCCAGCTGCCGGTCTCGCGCGTCACCACCTCGCGCAGCGACGCGCCCGCCGGCAGGCCGTGGAAGTCCTGGCATGCGATCACGCAGGTCATGCACCCCGTGCACCGTCGCGTGTCGCACGCGATCACCGGCGTGCCGTCGCGCCCCGCCGTCCGCGGGTCGGCCGCGTCCCGCTCGCTCGCCCGCGCGACCTCGCACACCACCGAGTTCGCCCAGCCGTTGCCCTTCGCGAGCGGCGAGGGGTGGTACGTCGTGAGCGTGTTGATGCAGCCGCCCCAGTCCACGCGGTCACCGCCCGGCCCCATGTCCGCCTGGTGCCAGGCGCCCTGCGGCAGCGCGACCGTGCCGGGGACGATGCGCCCGGTCACGTACGCGCGGACGCGGACCTCGCCGGCGGGGCTCGTGACCGCGCACAGGTCGCCGTCCGCGATCCCGCGCGGCGCGGCGTCCAACGGGTTGATCCAGAGCGCGTCCGGGCAGGCGACGCGCAGCGCCTCGACCGAGCCGAACGAGGAGTGCGCCCGCGCCTTGCCGTGGAAGCCGGAGAGGTAGAGCGGGTACGCCTCGGTCACGCTGCCGTAGCCCTCGTAGCCGGGGTCAAACGCCGGGATCGGCCAGATGCGGTCGCCCGCCGCCTCGTCAAGCTCCCAGGTGCGGGCGAGCTCCGCAAGCGCCTCCGAGTAGATCTCTATCTTGCCGGACGGCGTGCGCAGCGGGTGCCCCTCGGGGTCGGCCGCGAAGTCCTCCAGCGCGACGTGCGCCGGCAGCGGCTCGCGCCACACGCCGCGGCGCACCATGTCCTCCCAGCCCGGCATCTCCGGGTTCGCGGCGCGTCCCCGCTCGTAAACGCGGCGCGCCCACGCCCGCTCGTCCAGCCCCTCGCGGAACCGTGCGCCCACGCCCATGCGGTCCGCGATCTCAGCGTTCACCGCGAACGACGGCCGGCACTCGCCGGGCGCGTCCTGGGCCGGCCCGCCCACGGTCACGCCCGCCGCGAACTCGGCGTCCCCGCTGCCGCACACGTCAAAGCGCTCGGCGAGCATCGTCTCGGGCAGCAGGATGTCCGCGTAGCGCGCCGAGTCGGTCATGACGACGTCCCAGACGACGATGGTCTCGCACTTGGTCTCGTCGACGAGGATGTCGTGGACGCGGTTGATGTCGCCGTGCTGGTTGGTCAGGCAGTTGCCTGCGTAGTTCCACAGGAACTTGATGCCGGTCCGCAGCCGGTCGGCCCCGCGCACGCCCGCGTTGGTCGCCGTGAGCTCGGGGCCGTGGTCGATGGCGTCAGCCCACGCCTGCACGGGGATCTGGACCGTCACGCCGTTGCGGCCGGACGGCACCTTGCCCACGAGCGCCCGCGTCGGCCCGCACTCGCGCACGCCCGTGTTCGTGCCCGGCCGGCCGATGGCGCCCACCAGCACGGGCAGCAGGCAGATCGCGCGCGCGGCCGTCTCGCCGTTGCCGTGGCGCTGCGGGCCCCAGCCCTGCGCGACGAACGGCGCCCTGGCGTGCGCGAGGTCGCTCGCGAGCTCGCGGATCCGCGCGGCGCTCACCTGCGTGATCGGCTCGGCCCACTCCGGGGTCTTCTCGACGCGGTCGTAGCCCCGGCCCGTCACGTAGTCGCGATAGGACAGGTGGCGGCCGCGCGCCGACGCCGGCATGGTCTGCTCGTCGTAGCCGACGCAGTGCGCGTGCACGAAGTCCAGGTCAACCCAGTCGTTCTTGATGAGCTCGTGGGCGATCGCGGCCACGAGCGCCGCGTCGGTGCCCGTGCGGATGGGGAGCCACTCGCCGGGATGGTTGGCGCAGGTCTCGTTCAGGCGATAGTCCACGCTCACGACGCGACCGCCGCGCGCCCGCACCGCCTCGCGCACGCGGGTGAAGTCCCAGCACGCGTCGGCGCCGCCCATGCGGGTCTCGGCGGGGCTGTTGCCGAAGAGCAGCACGAGGTCGGAGTCCATCGCGGCGCTCAGCGAGGAGGCGCACGCGGGGCTGCCGCAGCAGCGGTCGCCGTACATGTAGGGCATCGCGCTCATGAGCATCGCGGTCGAGTAGTCGTTGTAGGAGTCCAGCCGGCCGCCCAGGCAGTTCATGAGGCGCGAGGTCGTCTTGCCGGTCACGCTGTGCATGCCGGTGCCGTAGTTGATGTAGACGGACTCGTTGCCGTACGCGTCGATCGCGTGGCGCAGGCGGGTGCAGATCTCGTCGATCGCCTCGTCCCAGGTGATCCGCTCAAAGCGCCCCTCGCCGCGGCGGGCGCCGGGCACGCGGCGCATCGGGTAGCGCAGGCGCCGCGGGTC
>CACZRK010000047.1 GCA_902783515.1 uncultured Coriobacteriaceae bacterium
AGGGTGCTCCGCCATCTGATGATGACCAAGGCGAGCTTTCGCAGCTCAAGGTAGATGCGCTATCACCCGTTACGTAGACTGTTAGAATGGCTATTTGGCGGCGTTGATAGCTGCTAGGTTCGCAGAAGACTTTGGTGACGATTGCCACACAGCGAGGCTTGGCGATGTACTACGCATTTCAACGAAAACGGCCAAGCCGCAAGACCATGCGGGCGAGATTTGGGAGCATTACAGCATCCCCGCATTTGATGAGTCGCATCGTCCCGTCATGGAACCGGCGAACGAAATCAAGAGCAACAAGTACATCGTCACCAGGAACAGCATCCTGATCTCGAAGCTTAACCCATCAATCAAGAGGTTCTGGCTTCCCGCATGCCTCACCGACCATCCGGTGTGCTCAACTGAGTTCATCGTTTTCGAGCCCACCAGACCCGAGAACAAGAGCTTCTATGCTGCGGCCATATCGTCTAACAATTTCCAGAACTACCTTATGGCCCACGTGACAGGCTCAACGGGCAGCCGTCAACGGGCGCAGCCAAAGAGTACGTTGGACTTTCCCATGCCAAATCCCAGTGAGAGTGCAATCCACAAGTTCTGCTCGTTCGCAGATCCAATATATGCGCAGATGGAGTGCTGCGCGCGTGAGTCTGCGAACCTGGAACGTCTACGAGACACTCTTCTCCCCAAGCTCATGTCTGGCGAGATTGACGTCTCAAAGGTCGAGGTGCCTACGCCGCCAAATAGCCATTTAGCCTTGGTTGCCTAGCTCTGCAAGCAGGTCCTTGATGGGGGAGTCTGAAACAGATGCCATCAACAAACTGGCACAGCATGCCAATTTCAGCTAGAAAGTCCGTGCTCGCTCCAATGTCGCGTTATAGAAGGGATGGATATTTCTGATCTCGTCATAAACGTCCACGATCACTTCAACACTTCTTTAGAGGTCTCTTTTACGAAAATGATTAACCGAGAGTAAGTAGTTCATCGCCCTTCCTATGGCACCGGGTACCGAGTCAGAGCTCGTCCAAGCGCAGTAAGACGCCGCCCTCACAACGTGACGGTTTAGGCGACAACGACGTTACCGTCGGGGTCGCTGTTTGCGTTGCCTATCTGCTGATAAGCCCACCACTACGCTTCGCGGCTCCCCGATCAGCGAATGGCGCAGCTTGTGGTGCAAATACGATCGTGCTAAACAGATGCGCGCCCCCGCGCCGCCTGGCGCTCGGCCTCCCGGTCAAGCCGTTCGATGAGCTACACCTTGATAACGGCCTGGCGGTTCATGCCCATGCGTGCCGCTGCGCGGTCAAGGCCCCTTACCATCTCCTCGGGCACGTCCATGCCGATGCGCTTCGCCGTGTGCTCCTGGTTGGGACGGCGTGCCGTGGACATGTCGAGGTAGGGTGTGATGTCGCCGCCCTCGTCAAAGAGCTTGTCGAACTCCTCGGCGCTAATCGTTGCCATATGCAGCGATCTCCTTCTCGCTCGACTTCCTGGCAGATATGATATGCGCCCTGTCATCACGGTAGGTGATCGCGGCTGTAGGTGCGTGTTCTTGCTCACGCGGCCTATCACCACCCATTGGTCATCAGGTAGCACTGTGTCATGAATCTCCCGGGACATGGGGTCGTCCCAGATGGTCCCTATCTCCTCGGGCGAGATCCCGTGCGTATTGCGGTTCATGGGTCGAGTGTCGTTCGCGACAAGGCTTCTCTCGCGTAGCATCAATCTCACCGAGGAGGCAAAAGCTTCGGGGTGTCAGAAATGGCGTGGTTCGTACCTCGCCATTTCTGTTTTCGGAGAGCTATTGGCGAGTCGCCTGGATCTGCGCATCGACGAGTCTGGGAATCAGGATCCCTCGGAAGGTCTTTGTCTCATCACGGTGGTGCTGCACGATCATGCTGCCGATATCGCCGCACCCATTGCCACATGCGAACGTATCGCGCTCTTACGGCAATGATTCATCGAGAGCGCTCCTCACCCTTCCCGTGACGCCAGGCGTTGCGATGTGGCGATCTTCGAACATGACCACGCGGATGCAGCCACCCGAGAAGGCATATGTTCCGCACGGCGTGTTGTCCCTCCGCATCAGCCTGCTGTGTCGACAGGGGGTTGCCACCAGACTCGTCCGAAATGTGCGCCGGATCAGGACGCATCCGGGACCAACGCGGTGACGCGCGTCGGAACGCGGAAGCCGCTGCAGTCGACGCCCTCGCGTTCGAGCAGCCACAGCTTGCGGGTGATGCCCCCGCTATAGCCGGTCAGGTTGCCGCCCGCGCCGACCACGCGGTGGCACGGCACGATGATGCTGATCGGGTTGTGCCCGACCGCGCCGCCCACGGCACGCGCGCTGCCGCGCTCCCTGCCCATGCGGCTGGCGGCCTGCGCCGCGATCTCCCCGTACGTGCGCACCTGACCGAGCGGTATCTCGCACAGCAGTCGCCACACCACCTGGCGGAACTCGCCGCCGATGGGGGTCAGCGAGAGCCGCGAGATGTCCGGGCTGCCGCCGGCGAAGTACTCGTCCAGCCATGCGCGCGCGGCCGCAAGGTGGGCGTTGTCGCCCGGCTCCATGGGCGCGTCAAGGGTGCCCGCGAAGTGGCGCTGCCCGTCAAGCCACAGGCCCTTCAGCCCGCCATCGTCCGCCGCGAGCGTCATCGCCCCGAGGGGGGATTCGTACGGGCAGCAGAGGTAGGGGCTGCCCGACGGGCTCCCTGCCGACGAGTTCCTCGACGTCATATTGGCGCTCCTTTCCGTCGTTCGTTCATCAGCGCGCGTCCGCCACGCGCGCGTCCGCTATGCGCGCTCGTCACGCGATTCTCTCAGAGCCTTACGCGCAGGAGGAACGCGCGGCCGGTGCGGTCCGTCACGGCCATGGCAACCCTTGTGTAGAGGCTCACCCTGCCCTTGAGAATACGCCGGGCGGACGTGTAGAACGGGCGGATCTCGAGCAGCGCGCAGTTGGCCTCGCGGGCGAAGGCCGCTGGATGGTCGATGGCAAAGTGCATGAGGGCAGAGGTGTTGCCGGTCTTGCGGACATATGTGTTGGCGAACCTGAGCCCCTTGGTGTTGGTGGCGTCAAAGACGAGCTCCGCGTTCGTGAAGGCCTTCTTGACGTCGTCGATGAACCCGAGCACGTCGGCGGCGTGAAAGTACTGAAACACGCCCGAGACGATGATGAGCGTCGGGAGCGAGGCGTCGATGCGTGCGGCCCACGCGAGGTCAAAGGCGTCACCCGCGACGAGCGCCTCACCCTCGGGCTCGCCGAGAACGCGTCGGCGCGTGGCCACGACCTCGGGCAGGTCAATCGCGTAGAAACGGGCGCCGGGCGCGTCGGGCCCCACGCGCCAGAACATGGTCTCAAGGCCGCATCCCACGTTCACGACGTTGCAGAGGGGATGGTCGGCGACGAAGGCGCGAGCCATCTGGTCAAGGTTGTGGTAGCGCGCGGCCGACGCGACCATCGCGTACTCGCTTGACCCCCTCTGGATGCTGTCGCCGGGGATGCTGCCCTCAAGCTCGAGCGACTTGGGGTCGTAGAAGTACTCCGGGAACCTCTTGGAGACGTAGATGCGCGCGACCAGCGGGATGTAGAGCGTGTCCGCTACGCCTTCGAGCGCACTGGTTCCCATGGCGGGCCTCCAATAAGAGTTGGTGGTAACTAACTATGAATTATCTCACGTGGGGATCGGAATGCCTAGACGGCCGAGCCTTCGCCCGTTGGTGAGCACGGAAGCCCGGGGCAGCATATGCAGTCCCAGCGGCGGCGCAGACGGCGCGGCAGGTGACGCCGGCGTCCGACACACCGCGAGGCGTATTGGTGACCATCTGGCGCGACGTGGGCGCACCGGCGCCGGCGGCGCGTATCATGGGGGCACGCGTTGGGGGACAGACTGCGGTCGTTTGTTGATGACGGCCTCGCCGATGACGGTCGGGCGGGGTGACGTCGCATGGCGCCGCTTGCAATGGGGGTCACGATGCACGGAAATACTCGTCGATTCGGCCGGGGCATGGGGGCGACCGCCCTGAGCCCCGCCTTGCTGTGCGCGCGTGACGGGTGCGCAGGCGCGGTGTCCAGGGGGATGGCTGGCGGCATGAGCCGCGAGGATGCCGTGACGTCCCACGACGCCGACGAGCGCTTTGCCGCCTGGCATGACGACGCCACGACGCGGCTCGGGGCGATGGCACATGCGGCGTAGCACACTGCCCGACGCGGGTGTGATGGTGAAGTCGCAGCCGATCTTCCTTCGCATACTCGTCTCGCTGATGATCCTGGTCACGGTCGAGCTCTCCATCTTCTCGGCGGTGGTCGTGTCGACGAACGTCATCGGGCAGGCGTCCGACTCCTCGCGCCGGATCATCGAGGACGAGCTGGACACGCGCGCCACATTCATCGAGTCGACCATGTTGAACACGTGGGCGAACGTGGGCCCGTACATGGACGAGGTCAACGCGCTCGTCCAAGACGAGCTTGCCGACGGCACGATCACCTACGACGAGCTCGGCACCTCCTGCGAGCGCACCGACGCCTTGCTCGCCGACGCCGCGAACGTGCTGCTGCGCATGCTGCGGACGAATCGCGTGAACGGCGTCTACCTGGTGCTGTGCACCCAGGACCTCGCGGACGCGAACGGGGGCGCCGCGACGCGCGACGTGCCGGGCGTCTGCTTTCTCGACCAGGACCCGCTGTCGTCCTACGGCGAGAAGAACGACGACGTCCTCATCGAGCGATCCCCGGCCTCGGTCGTCGCGCGCACGGGCATCTCGACGGCCGCGTCGTGGTCCGCGCAGTTCCACATCTCCGCCGCCGACGGCGCGTCCTCCGACTACATTCGCGAGCCATACGCCAAGGGCCGGGAGCATGGCGCCGACGCTGAGTGGATCGACCTTGGGTACTGGGGCGCGTCCCAGCGGCTGGAGGGCGATGACCGCCCGATGGTCACCTACTCGGTGCCGCTCCTGCTGCCCGACGGCACGGCGTACGGCGTGCTCGGCGTCAGCCTCACGCAGGAGTACGTGGAGTCGCTGATGCCCGCCGACGAGCTCGCCGACGACGGGTCGGGCAGCTACTTCATGGGACAGGGGGACGCGGCGGGGGACGGCCCGACCGAGGTCTACTTCGCGACGGGCGACGCCGGGTGGACGGACGCGACCGACGTGGCCGACGGCGCCGCGCCCTCGGGGCGCTTCGTGAGCATGCGCGCGCTTGACGTCTATGGCGCGAACGCGCCCTACGGCGACACGAGCTGGGTGCTGGGGTGCGCCGTCCCCACGAGCACGGTCAAGGCGCGCGCCGATCAGATCTATGACGCCTTCCGGACGGTCGCCGTGAGCCTGTTGGTGGTGGGCGTCGTCGGCGGCCTGGTGGTCTCGTATCTCATCCAGCGGCCGGTGAGCAAGCTGCGCGAGCAGCTCGCGTCGATGGACGGCACGAGCGCGATCGCGCTGAACCCCACCGGCATAGCGGAGATCGACGCGCTCTCGGGCGAGATCGAGCGGCTCAACCGCGAGGTCGCCGTGAACGCCGAGCGCTTCTCGAAGACGATCCGCATGGCGTCGGAGGGCCTCGGCAGCTTTCAGCTTGACGAGGCGACGGGCGTGGTGACCGTCTCCGACGGCTTCTTTGAGGTGTTCGGGCTCGACCGCAAGCCGGACGCCAGCGTGATGACCGTGCGGGAGTTCGACGAATTCCTCGACGACCTCTCACGGCGCGCGATCGAGGTCGAGAGCGGCGAGGAGGACATCTACGAGATCCCTCACGGGGCCAAGAGCCGCTACGTGCGCCTGCGCATCGCGCGCGAGGGCCAGGTGCGCTTCGGCCTGGCCGAGGACGTCACGCAGACCGTGCTCAGGAACCGCATGCTCGTGTACGAGCGCGACCACGACGCGCTCACGGGACTGTACAACCGCAGGGCCTTCCACGGCCGCATGAGCCAGCTGCTTGACAACCAGGAGCGCTCGTTCACGCACGCGGCGCTCCTGATGATGGACCTGGACAACCTGAAGCTGGTCAACGATACGTACGGGCACGCGGCGGGCGACGCCTACATCCGCGCGGCGGCGCGCACGATCGCGAGCGTCGCGACGGGCAGCGCGCTGTGCGCGCGCATCTCGGGCGACGAGTTCAACGTGTTCTTCTTCGGAGACGACCCCGAGGAGATCGATGGGCGCATCGACGCGCTGCGCGACGCCTTCGCGTCGTCGAGCATCGTGGTGGGGGACAACGAGCGGCGCAGCGTGCGCGTCTCCGTGGGCGTGGCGCGCTACCCTGAGGACGCGCACAGCTACGAGTCGCTGCTGCGGTTCGCGGACTCGGCGATGTACGTGGCGAAGCGCACGCGCAAGGGGTCGTTCGCCGACTTTGACATCTCTCGCTATCGCGGCGAGCAGGACGTGCGCCGCAGGCGCGACGCGCTCGTTGGGCTGATCGACCACCGCATGGTGCACTTTGACTTCCAGCCCATCGTGGACGCCCGCACGGGCGACCTGTTTGCCTACGAGGCCCTGATGCGCCCCGAGCACGAGGCCTTTGCCGGACCCATGGACGTGCTGAGCACGGCCCGCATGGAAGGGAAGCTTGGCCAGGTCGAGGACCTGCTCGTGCCCGCGGCCATCGCGTCGTACTACGAGCATCGCCGGGAGGGGAGGATCGCCGCCGGCGTGCGGCTGTTCTTTAACACCATCTCCGACCAGAGACTCTCCCCGGCGGCGCTGGAGGGCCTCCACGAGCTGTACGAGGCGTGTGGCGCGGACCGACGCGACCTGGTGATGGAGGTCACGGAGGAGTACGCGCTTGACTTTGAGGCCTGGGCTGACAAGGTCTCCGACTTCGTGGGGCACGGCGGCGGCATCGCGATTGACGACTACGGCACGGGGTACAACGGCAATAAGACGCTACTTCATATTATGCCAGATTATATTAAAGTTGATATTGAAATTACAAAAAATATCGATGAAAATCGTGACAAGCAATCAATCATGGAGTACGTCGTCGGGTTTGCCCACGAGCGCGGGAAGCTCGTCGTCGCCGAGGGCGTGGAGACCGAGGACGAGGTGCGCGAGTGCATCCGCCTGGGCGCCGACCTGCTGCAGGGGTACTTCGTGGCGCGGCCGGCGACGATCCCGCCCGTGGTCACCGATGACGTGAGGCGCGCGATCGTGGCGCTGCAGAGCCGTCCGTAGGGACGCGGGGCGTGCGGCGACGGGGACGGCGTACGCCCGTCGGCGCGAGGGCGCATGGCGGCCCGCCCTCGGCGCCATGGTCCGCCTCGTACGGCACAGGCTGCCGGTGACGTACAATGACGATGCCCCCGGACGTCAGGGGCATGGTGCCGCCACCGGAGGGAAGGACGGACAGATGGGCGCACGTCCGATCGGCAAGGCCATCCTCTGGGTCGCGCTGACTGCCGCGCCGCTCGTCGCCTGCGCGCTCTTCGCCGTCACGATGCCCGACGTCGCCGAGGTCCCGCTCCATTGGGACGGGTCGGGTCGCGTCACCCGGTGGGGGAGTGCCGCCGAGCTCATCGGCACCTTCTGGATCCTGGCGGGCGTCATGTCGGCGACGAACCTCTCCCTGGCGCTGCTCTGGAGGTTCAACGACCGCCTGTACGACCGGGGGCTCGTCCACGGCGTCTCGCGCGTAGGCGCCCGAAGGCTCTACGTCGCGCTCGCGGTTCTGGACACCGTGATCGCGGTCGCGGCCATGATCGGCGTCGCGCATGCCGTGCTCGCGCGGGTCTGACGCGCGCCCGCGGGTACGTGCTAGCATGGGCACGCCTCGGCGGACGGGGCGGCCGGCGCCCCCGTGCCCGCGCCGCTCGCGCGCCGAGGGCTTGCGACAGCGCGGACGACAGGAGGACGCCAGAGCATGGCTATCGAGATCACCGATAGAGACATTCAGATATCGCAGGAACTGTGCGATTTCATTCAGGCATGCCCATCTATGTTCCACACGAATCGGACGATTCGCGACCATCTTGAGCGTGCGGGGTTCACGTACCTGCCTGAGTCCGCCACCTGGGATGTGACGCCCGGCGGCCGGTACTACACGGTGCGCAACAACTCGAGCCTTGTGGCGTTCCGCGTGGGCGGGCTGCTGGACGACTATCACTTCCAGATGGCGGCGGCCCACGGCGACTCGCCGACGTACAAGATCAAGGGCGTGCCGGAGCTGGAGGGGCCCGACGGCTACCTGCGCCTGGACGTGGAGGCGTACGGCGGGATGATCGACGGCTCGTGGCTGGACCGCCCGCTCGGCGTGGCCGGCCGCGTGCTCGTGCAGGAGGGCGACGCCGTGCGCAGCCGCCTCGTGCATGTCGACCGCGACCTGCTCGTCATCCCGAGCCTCGCCATCCACATGAACCGCGAGGTGAACAAGGGCTACGAGTTCAACCGGCAGCGCGACCTGTGCCCGCTGTTCTCGGTGGGCGCGCTGGGCGCCGGCGCCTTTGACGCGATGCTCGCCGAGGAGTTGGGCGTGGAGCCGGGGCAGATCCTCGGCCGCGACCTGTTCCTCGTGAGCCGCGTCGCGCCGCGCGTGTGGGGCTGGCGGCGTGAGTTCGTCTCGGCGCCCAAGCTTGACGACCTGCAGTGTG
>CACZRK010000048.1 GCA_902783515.1 uncultured Coriobacteriaceae bacterium
CGGGCGTCTCGATCGCCTGTCATGAAGCCGAGACCTCCTCGTCTGTCGCGTGTCGCGCGCGGCGCGCGCGGGTGCGGGAACGAAACGAGCCGGGCGCCCCGCACGAGGCGTCCGGCTCGGTCATGGCGCGTCGTCGACGATGACCCTACGCCTGGCTCGGGTCGGTCGTGAACGTGAAGCCGCTGCCGATCAGGGCGTCCTTCACGCGCACCGTGGCGGCATCCTGCACGACCTTCTCGGCGTCGATGAGGCCCTCCTCCACGTCCTCCACGCGGCCGCGGTCGATCTGGGCGGCCATGGTCGCGTCGATCGGCAGCTGGGCGAGCACCTGCAGGCCCTGCTCCTTGGCGATGTCGTGGATCTGGCTCTTGCCGAAGATGTCCACGCGCTCGCCGCAGTGCGGGCACTTGAGGTAGCTCATGTTCTCCACGACGCCCAGCACCGGCACGTCCATCTCCTTGGCCATCTTGACGGCCTTGTTCACGATCATGGAGACGAGGTCCTGCGGGGACGTGACGATGACGACGCCCTCGATCGGCAGGGATTGGAAGACGGTCAGCGGCACGTCGCCCGTTCCCGGGGGCATGTCGACGAACAGGACGTCGATGTCACCCCAGGCGACGTCGGTCCAGAACTGCGAGACGCAGCCCGCGATCATGCTCCCGCGCCAGATGACCGGGTCGTTGGGGTTGTTCATCATGAGGTTGATGGACATGACCTTGATGCCGGTGGACGTGATGGCCGGCGCGAGCAGCTTGCCGATCATCGTGATGCGCTGCGTGTCGATCCCGAACATGTGCGGGATCGACGGGCCGGTGATGTCGGCGTCAAGGATGCCGACCTTCAGGCCCTTGCGGCGGGCCTCCACGGCCAGCAGGCCGCACACGAGCGACTTGCCCACGCCGCCCTTGCCGCTCATGATGCCGATGACCTGCTTGATGTTGCTGCCAGCGTTCTGCTCGAGCTTCGCCGGCTGCGCGCGCTTGACCATGTTGGGCTGGTCCGCGCCCTGCTGATCTGCCATGCCGTTCCTCCCGTGAATCGAATCGTGCGTTGGCGGCGAGTTCGCCGACGCGCCCCGCGCGCGGCGTCTCGGTCACATGGGCAAGCGTACCCAAAACGGCGGCGACGCGGACGTGAGAACGCGGATAATTTCCTCGGCGGCGTCGCCGGCCGGCGCGGGGCGCGCTCTCGACCCGCCGCCCGCCGGCGCGCGACGCGCCCTGCCCGCTCGCCGGCGTGTGTCCAACTGGTGGGCGCGCCGTAGGGGAATTGCGCGCGTCCGCCGCGCATCGAACTTCCGTACGGTCAAGGCGCTATGATCGGACGCTGAGCGCGTCGCGACCCGATCGATCGGCCGGGACGCGCGGACCTCGGGCGTCGCTCGCGCAGGCGTGACGCCGCCCGCACATGTCTTCCAGAGCAGGGGGTGCCCGCGCGGCGACCGCGCCGCGGCAGGGGCACGACAAGGAGATGCACGTGTCACAGGACAACATCGTCATCCGCGGGGCTCGCGAGCACAACCTGAAGAACGTGAGCCTCACCATCCCGCGTGACAAGCTCGTCGTGATCACCGGCCTGTCCGGGTCGGGCAAGAGCTCGCTTGCGTTTGACACGATCTACGCCGAGGGCCAGCGCCGCTACGTGGAGTCGCTCTCCAGCTACGCGCGCATGTTCCTCGGGCAGATGGATAAGCCCGACATAGACTCGATCGACGGCCTGTCGCCGGCCGTCTCCATCGACCAGAAGACCACGTCGCGCAACCCGCGCTCCACGGTCGGCACGGTGACCGAGATCTACGACTACCTGCGCCTGCTGTTCGCGCGCGTCGGCATCCCGCACTGCCCCGAGTGCGGGCGCGTCATCGAGCGCCAGACGACCGACCAGGTCGCGGACAAGATCGTGGAGGCCGCCGCCGGCCGCCGCGCGCTCGTGCTCGCGCCGGTCGTGCGCGGCCGCAAGGGCGAGTACACGAAGCTCTTTGAGGACCTGCGCCGCGAGGGCTTCTCGCGCGTGCGCGTGGACGGCGAGGTGCGCCGGCTGGACGACGAGCCGATCGAGCTGAACAAGAAGCTCAAGCACGACATCCAGGTCGTCGTGGACCGCGTCTCGGTGCGCCCCGACGCCGTGGGCCGCATCGCGGAGGCCGTGGAGAACGCGACGAACCTCGCGGACGGCAACGTGGCCGTCTGGCTGCTGGAGAGCGACGACGTGCCCGGCGAGCTGCTGGAGTACTCGCTCGCCCTGGCGTGCCCCGTCCACGGCCACTCCATCGGCGACCTCCAGCCGCGCGACTTCTCCTTCAACGCCCCGTACGGCGCCTGCCCCGACTGCGACGGCCTGGGCGTGCGCCGCGTCGTGGACGTGGACGCCCTGATCGCCGACCCGTCCAAGCCCGTCGCCGACGGGGCGCTCGGCGGCTTCTTCGGCACGTCCAACTACTACCCGCAGGTCCTGGAGGCCGTCGCGCGCCACTGCGGCGTGGACCCGCAGACGCCCTGGCGCGACCTGCCCGCCAAGGTGCGCCGCGTCTTCATCGACGGCCTGGGCTCCACCAAGGTGCGCGTGGACTACCACACGCGCGACGGGCGCGACACGAGCTGGTCTACGACGTACCCGGGGCTGTCGTCCATCCTCTTTGAGAAGTACAACGACACCGAGAACGAGAACGTCAAGGCGCGCCTCGAGCAGTACATCCGCGACGAGCCGTGCACGACCTGCCACGGCGCGCGCCTCAAGCCCGAGATCCTCGCCGTGACCGTGGGCGGCAAGTCCATCCACGACGTGTGCTGCATGTCCTGCGCCGATGAGCTCGCGTTCTTCGAGTCGCTGCGGCTCAGCGAGCGCGAGCTCGCCATCGGCGGGCGCATCGTGAAGGAGATCCTCGCGCGCCTGCGCTTCCTGGTGGACGTCGGCCTGGGGTACCTGACGCTGGCGCGCTCGGCGGTCACCCTGTCGGGCGGCGAGGCGCAGCGCATCCGCCTGGCCACGCAGATCGGCGCCGGCCTCATGGGCGTCCTCTACATCCTGGACGAGCCCTCCATCGGCCTGCACCAGCGCGACAACGACCGCCTGATCGCCACGCTGCGGCACCTGCGCGACCTGGGCAACACCGTCATCGTCGTCGAGCATGACGAGGACACGATCCGCGCCGCCGACTACGTGGTGGACATGGGGCCGGGCGCCGGCGAGCTCGGCGGCGAGGTCGTCGCGGCCGGCACGCCCGAGGAGATCATGGCGAGCCCGCACTCGCTCACGGGCGCCTACCTGACGGGCGCCAGGGTCATCCCCGTGCCGGAGAGGCGCCGCGACCCCGGCCGCGGCGAGCTGCGCATCGAGGGCTGCACGACCAACAACCTGCAGAACGTGAGCGTCTCGATCCCGATCGGCACGTTCACCGTCGTGACGGGCGTGTCGGGCTCGGGCAAGTCCTCGCTGGTGACCGACACGCTCGCCCCGGCGCTCTCCAACGCCGTGATGCGCTCCAACCGCCCGGTCGGGACGTACCGCGCGCTCAAGGGCGTTGAGCTCGTCGACAAGGTCATCGACATCGACCAGTCGCCGATCGGCCGCACCCCGCGCTCCAACCCGGCCACCTACATCGGGTTGTGGGACGACCTGCGCACGCTGTTCGCGAGCGTCCCGGAGAGCAAGGCGCGCGGCTACGGCGCCGGCAGGTTCTCGTTCAACGTGCCGGGCGGCCGCTGCGAGGCGTGCAAGGGCGACGGCCAGATCAAGATAGAGATGCACTTCCTGCCCGACATCTACGTGCCCTGCGAGCAGTGCGGCGGCAAGCGGTACAACCGCGAGACGCTGCAGATCACCTATCGCGGCAAGTCGATCAGCGACGTGCTGGACATGACCGTCAACGAGGCGCTGGCGTTCTTCGCCAACGTCCCCAAGGTCGCCCACAAGCTCCAGACGCTGCACGACGTCGGCCTGGGCTACGTGCGCCTCGGCCAGTCCGCGACCACGCTGTCTGGCGGCGAGGCGCAGCGCGTCAAGCTCGCCAAGGAGCTGCACCGCCGGCAGACGGGCAAGACGTTCTACATCCTGGACGAGCCGACCACGGGCCTGCACTTTGAGGACGTCCGCCAGCTGCTGGAGGTCCTGCAGCGCCTCGTGGACAGCGGCAACACGGTCCTGGTCATCGAGCACAACCTTGACGTGATCAAGGTGGCGGACAGGATCATCGACCTCGGCCCCGACGGCGGCACGGGCGGCGGACGCGTCGTGGCGACCGGCACGCCCGAGGAGGTCTGCGAGGTGCCCGGCAGCGAGACCGGGCGCTACCTCAAGCCGATCCTCGAGCGCGACCGCGCGCGGCAGGCGAGGCTCGCCGCCGACGCCCCCGACGGCGAGGGGGCCGCGCGGTAGAGTTTTGCCGAGCGCCCGCGCCGGGGCGAACCGCCCGCGCGGCGGGTGTACCATCACGCAGGAAGCGCGCGCGACGACGCCCCCCGGGCGCCGGTCGCGCGCATCTGCGGAGCGAAGGAGAGTGCCATGGGTGAGAGCGCGCTGTTCGGACTTCCGACCGTGGGGGACACCACGGACCCCACCGTCCCGATCGTCATCGCGATCGTCGCCGCGATCGTGATCGTCATCGGCATCGTGCTCATCGTGCGCAGCCGCAA
>CACZRK010000049.1 GCA_902783515.1 uncultured Coriobacteriaceae bacterium
CAAGACCCGGGCGCAAGGCCCGGGAGCGTCAGGGTCGCGCCGCCCGCGGCACGCGCCCGGCTTGCGCCGCGCGGCGCGACCGGGTGCGCGACAGCCGCCGATGTGTCGCGACGGCGCGTTCCCCATCCGGTAACTCATGCGAAACATACCCCGCGCGCCCCTCCCGGATAATGGGGGACGCGCCGCCCAGCCGACGGCTACCAAAGCATCATCGAAGGGACTGCCCATGGCATGCGCCAGGCCTCTGGACGCGGAGTATGACGAGTACCTGCACGACGAGTCACGCACGGTCGGCTCGGCGGACATGATAGCGTTTCCCACCTCGGAGCGCGAGGTGATCGCCGCGCTGCGCGAGGCGAACCCCGACCCGTCGGCGCGCGGCGCCGTGACGCCCGTGACCGTGCAGGGCGGGCGCACGGGGCTCGCGGCAGGGGCGGTGCCCCGCGGCGGCCTCGTCCTGAACCTCAGCCGCATGAACCGTGTCGTGGGGGTGCGCCGCGAGGCGGGTCTCGACGGCGGGCCGAGCGCGTACTACGTCCGCGTGCAGCCCGGCGTGGTGCTCGCGCAGCTGCGCAAGTACCTTGAGGACCGCAACCTGCCGACGGCGGGCATGGACGAGGGGAGCCTGCGCGCGTGGGACGCCCTCGCGAACGACCGCGAGTACTTCTTCCCGACCGACCCGACCGAGACCTCGGCGACCATCGGCGGCATCGTCGCCTGCAACGCGAGCGGCGCGCGCAGCTACCGCTACGGCCCGGCGCGCCCGCACGTGAGCGCCGTGCGCGTCGTGCTCGCCGACGGCGACGTGATCGCGCTCGCGCGCGGCCAGGTCAGGGCGCACGGCCGACACCTGCGGCTGCGCACGGCCTCGGGCCGCGAGATCGCGGCGGAGCTGCCGCCCTACGCAATGCCGCACGCCAAGAACGCCTCGGGCTACTACGCGGCCGACGACATGGACGCCGTGGACGTCTTCGTCGGCAGCGACGGGACGCTCGGAGTCATCACGGAGGTCGAGCTCGCGCTCTGCCCGCTGCCGGCGGCGATCTGGGGCGTGAGCTGCTTTCTGCCGAGCGAGGCCGCGGCCGTTGACCTCACGATCGCGGCCAGGCGGGCGATCCGCTCCGCGGCGGCGATCGAGTACTTTGACGGCGACGCCCTGGACGTCCTGCGCGCCCAGCGCGCCGCGGGCGAGGCGTTCTCGTCGCTGCTCGCCCCGCCGGACGAGGCGGGGTGCTGCGTGTACGTGGAGCTCCAGTGCGCCGACGACGGGCAGGCGTACCGGGAGCTGTGCGCCCTTGGCGAGCTCGTGACCGCTTGCGGCGGCTCCGAGGCGCTCACGTGGGTCGGTCGCACCGCGAGCGACCGCGAGCAGCAGCGGTTCTTCCGCCACGCGGTGCCCGAGAGCGTGAATATGCTCATCGACCGGCGCCGGCGCGACGACCCGACGATCACCAAGCTCGGCAGCGACATGAGCGTGCCCGACGACCGCCTGCGCGACGTAGTGGCCCTCTACCGGCGCACGCTTGCCGAGGAGGGGCTGCAGACGGCGGTGTGGGGCCACATCGGCAACAACCACCTGCACGTCAACGTGCTGCCGCACGACGCCGACGAGTTCGCGCGCGGCAAGCGGCTCTTCGCCCGCTGGGCGCGCGAGGTCAGCGCCATGGGCGGCGCCGTCTCGGCCGAGCACGGCGTGGGCAAGCTCAAGCGCGACTTCTTGCGGGAGATGTACGGGCCGCAGGGGGTCGCGGCGATGGCGCGCCTCAAGCGCGCCTTTGACCCGGCGGGCGTCCTCGGGCGCGGCAACCTGTTCCCCGAGAGCCTGCTGGACGACGCGAACGGGAGGGCGTAGGGCATGAACTGCATCGTCTGCATGAAGGCGGTCCCCTCGACGACGAACGTCCGCATGGACCCCGTGACGAACACGATCGTGCGCGACGGCCGCCAGTCGGTCCTGAACCCCTTTGACCTCTCCGCGCTGGAGGTCGCGGTGCGGCTGCGCGAGCACCTCGGCGGCGGCGTGTGCGCGCTGTCCATGGGCATCCCGGACACCGAGCGGCTGCTGCGCGACGCGCTGGCCCGCGGCGCCGACCGGGGCGTGCTGCTCTCGGACCGCGCGTTCGCCGGCGCGGACACGCTCGCGACGTCCTACGCGCTGGCCTGTGGCGTCCGCCACCTCGCCGAGGGGGGCTTTCGCGCCGATCTCGTCGTGTGCGGCAAGATGGCCGTGGACGGCGACACCGCCCAGATCGGCCCGGAGCTCGCCTGCGCGCTCGGGCTGCCCTGCGTCACCGGCGTCGAGGAGGTCCTGGACGCCGACGCGCGCCGCCTGCGCCTGCGGCGCGAGGTCGACGGCGGCTCGGAGGTCGTGGAGGTGTGTCTGCCCGCCGTCATCACCGTTGTGAAGGACGTCTGCAACCCGCGGCTGCCGTCGATCGCCGGCGTCAGGTTCGGGCAGGATGGGCCGGTGGAGGTCCTCACGGCACCGCAGGTCGGCGCGGACCCGACGCACATCGGCCTCGCCGGGTCACCCACGCAGGTGCTGCGCTCGTTCGCCCCCGAGCGCGCCACGGAGGCAACCCGGGTCGCGGGGGACGCGGCCGCGCAGGCGGCGGCGATCATCGAGCTCGTGGAAAGGGGCGCGTAGATTGGCGGTCTCGTCATCGATCAGGACGCCTGCGTCGGCTGCGGGAAGTGCGTGCGCGCCTGCGCCTCGCACGGCGTGGAGGTCGTCGACCGCACGGCGCGCGTGACGGACGGGTGCACGCTGTGCGGGACGTGCGTGGATGTCTGCCCCGTCGGCGCGATGCGCCTGGAGCGCGGC